>NZ_JALAHD010000207.1 GCF_022712095.1 Chryseobacterium sp.
ATTAATTACATCACTTCCTTTTGATTTATAAATTACACTAAGTAAAATTCTTATGGTAACAAATGATTATTATAAAGATCAATTGTAAACTTGCCCGCAGTAATATTTCTAAAACTCGCAAATACAACAAAGTTGAAAATAACCAGCGCAATGATAAAAGCATGTATCATCTTTTTAGTATTTTCCGAGACGACATACATTGCATTCGGAATAATAATATAGGAAAATCCAATAAATGCTCCCGCGAGACGGGATGAAAAAATAGGGTTATTTCTAAAAATAAAATAGAAACAGATTCCAATTACTGCATAGGCTCTATGATACTCATAATAAGGGTATTTCTCCACCATTTTAGTATCAAAAGCAAATAGGAAGAAAGTGAGAATTACCATCATGGCTTCAGGAATACCAAATCCACCATTAAGCCTCTCCACTGATTCGTTAATATATCCGTTGAAGCCCATAGAAAGAGTATTATCTTCAGCTATACTGTTCATAAAACTTCCAAAAGACCTATACACCTCAAACGGAGACATAAAAATAGATGCAATAATAAGCGTAATCATTACTCCTTTATTCAAAGGAATCCTAACCAGCCAGTACATTGGTAAAAATATATAACACACATTGTGAATACCTGCAGCCAGATAAATACAGAGAAGATAATAGAACAACTTCCTTTCTTTAATATATCTTATTCCAAAATAGACAATAAAAGATCCTAAATTCTGGCGAATCTGCCCACTTTCTCCAATAAAGAAGCCCGGAATAAACATAAATGCGATAAAAGTAAAAGGATAAAATGTATTATCATTAATATACTCCATTTTAAAAAAAATCGCCAATGCTGCTATTACCAATGTCAGCATATAGAATGGTGCATCGAAAATATTAATCAGCACCTTATTGATCAAAACAAATAGCCACTCCAGTTCCATCGGTTGAGGACCATCCAAAGAAAGAGCCTTTAAAAATATACTTACATAGTCTTTTGTATCTGAATAAATATAAATCCCCCTGTAACTACCGAAATCCGGCCCTACATTATCCCTTAGCCCAGCAATTATTATAAGGTATATTCCCAGATACCACAACCACTTCTTTTCAACTTTATTGCCATATACCTCCTGAAAGCTAAAGTATAGCATATAGATAAGTGCAATTATATAATACGGATGTAATAGACTCATGAATTAGAAGGTATAATATTTTTAAACTGGTGAGAAGCGACTACAAAGCCTGCAAGAATCAAAGGCATAAAAAGCCTTGCTTCCCAAAAAAGCCCCACTAATGTAATCATTAAAAGATAAGGTGATGAAAAAAACAGATATTTCTTCAATATCATCCTGCCATTTTCATCACATAATTTATAGGTAAGATACAAACCAATCACACCAAACAACAATCCGGCAAGATTATATGGACTTGTAAAGTTTTTCACTAAATAAACTCCTTCGAAAAAAGAAGTATCCTGTCTGATTATCAACCTTAAAACAATATAAGGAACAATAAAAGAAATAACAAGGAAGCCCACTTCTTTCCAATAGATTAATTTTCCTTTTGTCAGTTCTTTAAAATCAATGAACAAAGCTCCGAAGAAAGCAATATTTAAACATGCGGTTTCTCTCACAAAAGTAGAAATGAAAATAATAACGCTTAATCCTATGAGATATTTACTACTCCTGTTGTGGAAATACTTAAGAGTAAGTAAAATTCCCCAAACGTAAAAAAACAGGGCAATAGAGTCACAGTTCGTTGGAACATATTGTACAATCACCATAAAAAAAACCGCTAATAAATGAACAACTCTTCTTACGTTGATATTTAAAAGAAATTGAGCTGTTTTAAGTTTAAATATAGTATTCAAAATAATGGATGTTCCTATAAAAAAGAATACGTTAATCAGAAAAGTACTATGATAAAATAATGTCCCGTTCTTCAACAGAAAACCTTTGGTGAAAGGAAGAATATGATCTACAATATAAGTAACCCCATAGGTAACATACACACTTAAAAAATTAGGGATCACCCTGTAAGCATATACAGATGAGAACATGAAGTCAGGAGCCTTTTCCATGTCTTTCATTCTTACATACGAAGATTCAAAGCCATAATAGGACATCAAAAAAAGTAAAAATGGGAAAATTATAACGAATAAAATTCCATTTATTTTTTCATCAAATATTTTAAACATATTACCTAGACTTTACTTTAAGATGTGTTTTTTATTTTAAAATATATTTCATCTACGGGGAACTTTGCAAAAGTAGAGGTTTTTTCTTTTCACATGAAATATTTTATTGATTTTCAGTAAAAGTTCTTTATTGAAACTTTTAAACCACTGCTTGCTTCATATATTGTATGAATAAATTAAATTTGTAGACAACGGTTAAAAAATGCATCGTTTTTTTATATTCTTATACCACCTGATTGCTAAAAACAGGCTTTCATACTCAGTAATTACACTGGGAATAATTAGCGTATCTTTATTTTTTGCTTCTAAAATCAATTTTGAAGAAGACATTAATCAGATCATTCCTAAAAGTGAAAAATCAGACCTCACGGCAAAAGTTCTTAAACAACTTAATTTTTCAGATAAAATTATCGTCATCATTGAAAACAAATCGGATGAAGATAGTTTTCAGTTATCCGAAACAGCTAATCTATTCCTGCAGAAGATAGAACCCTTAAAAAAATACATCCACTCCGTACAAGGTAAGGTCAATGAGAACGAAATTTCAAAAACCTTTGATTTTGTCAATCAGAACCTCCCCCTTTTTTTAGATGAAAAAGATTATCATATCATATCTACCAAACTAAAGAAAGACAGTATAAGTAAACAGGTGGAAGATAATTATATTTCACTGGTTTCCCCGACAAGTCTTGTTACTAAGGATTTCATTAAAAAAGATCCTTTGGGAATAACATTTTTAGGAATCAAAAAACTCAACGCTCTTAATATCAGTAATGATTTTAAATTAGAAGACAATTTTATTGTTACAAAAGACGGAAAAACACTTCTTCTTTTTATCGATCCACAAAATAAAAGTAATGATACTAAAAGTAATGAAGCTTTTGTAGATAAGCTTGATCAGATCAAAGATGATCTCAATAAAGAATTTAAAGGAAAAACAGAAACCAGCTATTTCGGTTCTCCGGTCATAGCTGTAGCCAACGCCAAACAGATCAAAAAGGATATTCAGAATACGATTATTATCTCAATGACAGTACTGCTAATTCTGCTGATTTATTATTTCCGGAACTTTTTCACTCCTCTCATAGTCTTTTTTCCTACTCTGATCTCAGTATTACTGAGTCTCCTTATTCTTTATTTTATTAAAGATAAAATTTCAGCTATATCATTAAGCATCGGTGCTATATTAATCGGGATCACTATAGACTATGCTTTACATATCCTAACACATTACAAACATAATAACAATGTCGAAGAGCTCTATAAGGAAATTACACAGCCTATTATTTTAAGCAGTGCGACGACAGCGGTTTCTTTTCTCTGTCTGGTTTTTGTACGCTCCGAAGCTTTGAAAGATTTAGGTTTATTTGCATCGATAACGGTGATGCTTTCTTCTATTACTGCATTGATTATAGTACCTCAGCTTTATCATCCCAAGAAAAAAAATGAAAAGCTTAACACCAATTTCATTGATAAAATAGGATCCTATCCTTATGAAAAAAACAAACCGCTTATTATTGGCTGTTCCTTAGTGATTATAGCTTGTTTATTCGGGTTCAGGCATGTGGGATTTAATGAAAATATAGGTGATCTTAATTATATTCCGAAAGAATTAAAAATAAGTGAAGCGAAATTAGAAAAGCTTTCCGATATCACTTCAAAATCAATTTATACAATTTCGTACGGAAATTCTCCTGAAGAAGCTTTAAGCAAAAACACACAGCTCAACCGGTTTTTGGAAAAAGAAAAACAGGAAGGAAAGATTCTAAGCTATAATTCCTTAGGAAATATCGTTCTTTCCGAACAGGATCAAAAGAAAAAAATAGAAACATGGAAAAGTTTTTGGAATCAGGAAAAGAAAAACCAGACCATTAACGAACTTACAAGCAACGGACAAAAATTCGGATTCAACAGTTCAGCTTTTGATAATTTTAATAATCTTTTAAATAAAAACTTTTCTGCTTTAACGTTAAAAGACTACGAAAAAGTAAATGCCATACAACTTTCAGAATTTGTAAGCCATGAAAATGGTTTCTATACTATTTCCAATATTGTAAAAGTAAACGAAGGAGAAAGAGACCGCTACATACAAGATATAGAAAAGAATCACGACGTTCTAGCAATAGATCGTCAGCAGATGAATGAAAACTTCTTAGGTTTATTAAAAAGAGATTTCAATACTTTGATCAACTATTCCCTTCTGGCTATCATCATTACCATTATTGTATTCTTCAGAAACTTTGAATTATCTGTTCTTACCATGTTTCCTATTGTATTAACAGGAGTCGTAACTGCCGGCGTTTTATATTTCTTTGGTCTGGAACTCAATATATTCAGCACAGTAGTTTGTACTTTGGTTTTCGGAGTTGGAGATGACTTCAGCATTTTCCTTACCAAAGCCATGCAGAAAGAGCATACCACAGGAAAAAACGAACTTCCTACATATAGAATCTCAATCATACTTGCTGTATTTACAACCATACTTTCTATTGGCTCTTTGATTTTTGCTAAGCATCCCGCTTTACATTCTCTTGCTTTGGTAGCCTTGATAGGAATGTTCTCAGTAATCATCATTACTTCAACATTATATCCATTCTGGTTCAGATTATTAATTATCAACAGAACAAAAAAGGGGCTTTCTCCTATTACCTTCAGGCTATTTTTAAATTCATTCTTATCCTTTTTATATTATGGTCTAGGAGGATTTCTTTTCTCTTTTTTTGGATCTTTTTTTGTAAAAAGATCAAAGGGAAGAACATTGGATTTTATCAAATTATTTATTGCTAAATTTCTCACTTCTGTTTTATACTCCAATCCTTTTGTTAAGAAAAGAGTCATTCAGAACCCCAATGAGGATTTCAGCAAGCCAGCTGTAATTATTGCGAACCACACTTCATTCCTTGACACTTTAGCACTGGCGATGGCTAATCATAAGATTATTTACCTTGTTAATGATTGGGTATATCATTCTCCTGTATTTGGCAGACTGGTAAAAGCACTTGGATTTTATCCGGTTTCCCAGGGAATTGAAAACGGCATGGATCAATTAAAAGAAAAAATTAATCAGGGATATTCATTAGTTGTTTTTCCGGAAGCAGCAAGATCCTATACTAATGATATAAAAAGATTCCATAAGGGAGCATTCTATATTGCCGAGCAATTTGATCTTGACGTTCTTCCTATTTATATTCATGGAAACTCTGAAGTATTACCAAAAGGAGACTTTATTATTTATGACGGAAGTATCACTGTAAAAGTGGGCGACAGAATTCACAAGGATGATCTCAGTTTTGGAAAGACTTATACGGAAAGAAGCAAAAAGATTAATGCTTACTTCAGACAAGAATTTGCAATGCTTAGAAATGAGATTGAGAATGAGAATTATTTTAAAAAGAAGTTATTTTTAAGCTTCTTATATAAGGAAAATGAAGTAGTAAGGAAAGTAAAAGAAGACTTTGAACTCAATAAATCAGTGTATTTTGAACTGAACAAACACATTTCCAATGATGCCTCTATCTTACATATAGCAGATGACTATGGGCAAAAAGATGTCTTGCTCAGTATGTACCAAGCTAGTAGAAAGATATTCAGTGTAATTAAAGATCATGAAAAACAGGAGATTGCTAAAAATAACTATATCGTAAAAACCCGGAAAATCACCTATATTGAACATAATTTTATGGTAAACAAGAATATTGATGTACTTTTGGTATCTGATCCTACTTTTAATAGTAGTGAGATTGAAAAGCTCCCTGAAATTATTATATTTCTGAATATAGAAACTGTACTTCCTGAAAATAATGAGTATAGTCTTATATATGAATCAGAATCTATAAAAATTTACAAGAAGTAATTGATTCATTTGAAAAACATATTTTTGTAAACAATAAAACTTTCATGCAGAAGAATATACTTGTCATTTATTACACTCAGACCGGTCAGTTAGGTGAGATTGTAAAAAACATAGCAAAACCTTTTGAAGATAAAAAGGATGAGTATAATGTTACCTATTACAACATTCAGCTCAAAGAGGACTTTCCTTTTCCCTGGCCGAGTGATGTATTCTTCAATACTTTCCCTGAATCTTATCTGCAGATTCCTAAAGAAATTCTGCCACCCCCTGAAGATGTATTGAATAAAAAGTTTGACCTTATCCTTTTCGGGTATCAGGTTTGGTATCTGACTCCTTCCATTCCTGTTATTTCATTCTTAAAAAGTGGATATGCCGAGAACATACTAAAGGACACTCCTGTAGTAACTATCTCTGGTACCAGAAATATGTGGATGCTTTCTCAGGAAAAGCTTAAAGTATACTTAAAAAAAATGCAGGCTAAGCTGGTTGGAAATATAGCTTTGGTAGACCGACATGATAATTATACCAGTGTATTAACCATCTTACGCTGGCTTACTACAGGACAAAAAGAAAAGTCAGGAATGCTTCCTGCTGCAGGAATTTCAGATGAAGAGATCAATGGGGCAGACAAATATGGAGTGATCATTAAAAAACATCTGGAACAAAATGACTGGTCTGGGCTCCAACCCGATCTGATAAAAAACGGAGCTGTAGAGATTCGTCCATTTCTGGTAAGAGTAGAAAAAGTAGGTAACAAAATCTTTACAGTATGGTCCCATCTGATCATTAATAAAAAAGAAAAACGACCAATTCTGATTAAATTCTTTAAAGTATATTTAATGGCTGCAATCTGGGTGGTTTCACCAGTGGTTTTAGTTTTTCACATATTGATGGCACCCATATTATGGTTTAAAAGAAAAAAAGAAAAAAAATATTTACAAGGAATTAACTTAAAATAGAAATGATGCACGATGTATTTATAACAAAAGCTTCCACATTTTTACCCAACGATCCCGTTTCTAATGAAGAAATGGAAACCTATCTTGGAATGGTAAATGATGCCCCATCAAAAGCAAGAGCTTTAATTTTAAGAAATAACAAAATTAGAACAAGATATTACGCTTTAGATAAAAACGGAAAACCAACTCATACTAATGCTCAGCTGACAGCCAAGGCTATTGAAGGGCTTTTTGATGAAAACTTCACAAAAGAAGATATGCAGCTGCTTTCATGCGGAACTACTTCTGCGGATCAGATACAGCCTTCCCATGCTTCAATGGTACACGGAGAGCTTAAAACCAATAAATCTATTGAAGTAAATACATCCACAGGACTTTGTAATTCAGGAATGAATGCATTGAACTATGGCTATCTATCCGTAAAAGCAGGAGTAAAAGAAAATGCAGTTTGTGCAGGTTCCGAAAGATTTTCGGCTTGGATGACTGCCGATAAATTCAATCATGAAGCTGAAAATTTAAAACTATTAGAAGAAAGACCGATCATCGCATTCAAAAGAGAATTCCTCAGATGGATGCTTTCTGACGGTGCCGGAGCTTTCTTATTAGAAAATAAACCAAGAGAAAATGAAATCTCCTTAAAAGTGGAATTCATTGATTTCTATTCCTATGCTCATGAAATAGAAGCCTGTATGTATTCAGGTTGTGAAAAGCAGGAAGACGGAAGCCTTAAATCGTGGGCAGATTACCCTTCTGATGAATGGTTAAAACAATCTTTATTTGCCTTAAAGCAGGACACCAAAATTTTAGATCAGTATATTTTGGTAAAAGGAGCAGAAAGCTTAAGAGCTTCTTTTGACAAGCACAATTTAGATCCTGCCAAAATAGATTATGTATTGGCACATATCTCTTCAGGTTATTTCAAAGAAGGACTTAAAGAAGAATTTGCAAAAAAAGGTATGGACTTCCCAGCTGAAAAATGGTATTACAACCTTTCTGAAGTAGGAAATATCGGAGCTGGATCTATTTTCATAGTATTGGAAGAGCTGATGAATTCCGGAAAACTTAAAAAAGGTGAAAAAGTACTTTTATGTGTTCCTGAAAGTGGAAGATTTTCCTATTCTTGTGCCTTATTAACTGTATGCTAATGGAAATTACCCTTCCTACATCTGATAAGAATTTTGTAGAAAGTCTTATTCCCCAGCGTTACCCTTTCGTGATGGTGGATACTCTTAATGAATATTCAGAAGAATTCCTGATCTCAGGATTCACCATAAAGGAAGAAAATATATTTGTTCAGAAAGGAGTTTTCCATGCCTCCGGTGTTATTGAACATCAGGCGCAGAGTGTGGCCTTACATACAGGATACAAGTATCATTTATTAGGACAGGAATCTCCCACAGGATATATTGGCGCTATCAAGTCTTGTGAGATTCATGTGCTTCCGAACACCGGAGAATTATTAGAAACAGAAGTAACGATCCTCAATGAAATAATGGGAGTTACCTTAGTTAATATTATTACCAAAGTCAATGGAAATATTATTGCTACTTCTCAAATGAAAACAGTTGTAAAATAAATTATTAATGGGAGCAAAGGAAATGCAGAAGATCAATATTCATAATTTTTTACCTCATCGGGAACCTATGCTTATGGCAGATTATATATTAGAGCTGACCAAAGAAAAGGTAATTACTTCTTTTGAAATAAAGCACGATAATATTTTTCTTAATAGAGGAAAATTGGCAGAAGCAGGATTAATTGAAAATCTGGCCCAAACATGTTCCTCCATCTTTGGGCAAAGTTTCTTTGAGAATCAGGAAGCTGATACTAAAGTTATTGGTTTTATTACCAATATCAAAAAAATTGAAATCTTTTCACTTCCGAAGGTGGGTGAAACTATCATTTCAAAAGCTTCTTTACTTTCCCAATACGAGAATATCTGCAATATTTTCTGTGAGACATTTAGTAATGATAATTTATTAATAAGAGCTGAAATTAATTTATTCATTCAAGAAGTTCAATAACAAACCCGGCTCAGTCAGGGTTTTATCTGAAAATCAACCTCTAAAATCAGACGGATGAAAAAACAAGATCTTCCTCAGGACGAAAGTAATATGACAACAGCTAACATGACCGAAGTGCTGTATGTTACCGATGACAACGATAATTATACTACGGCCAACAGTACTGGCTGGGAAGCTAAAAAGCTGGCACTTGACGAATCTATGGCTTTAATTAATGAAAGAATAGAAGAAGCAAAACAAAATGTAGCTAATAATATCGCAAGCCCCATCATTTATTTCATGGAGCTTAATAAGATGGATTTAAGCGTTCTTGCATCCTATGTCGGCATGTGGAAGTGGCGGGTCAAAAGACATTTCAAACCAAAAATATTTAAAAAACTGGATGATTCTGTACTAAAAAAATATGCAGATACATTCGGGATTACAATAAACGAACTAAAAAATTTTGACGGAAAATCGTAAATCAATGCATGTTTTTTGCATACTTTACACTCCCAAAGAAAATAATTAAAATGAAG
Organism: Chryseobacterium sp.; assembly: GCF_022712095.1. Taxonomy (GTDB): domain Bacteria; phylum Bacteroidota; class Bacteroidia; order Flavobacteriales; family Weeksellaceae; genus Chryseobacterium. The sequence goes on from NZ_JALAHD010000207.1 coordinate 9,549, forward strand.
CTTGACTTTGAACATCACCAGACAGCACATTGCGAGAATGGTGTTGCCTCTAATCTGTTACTTAATAAAGGAATAAAAATAAGCGAACCTATGATATTTGGTATAGGTTCAGGGTTATTTTTTGTGTACCTGCCCTTCCTGAAAGTGAACTTTGCGCCTGGATTCAGCTACCGTCCTATGCCCGGAGCCATCTTCAGCAAAGCAGCAAAACGGCTGGGAATAAAAATTAAAAGACAAAAATTTTCCAATCCCAAAGAGGCTCAACTGGCTTTAGAAAAAAATTTAGAAAATAAAATTCCTACAGGATTACAGGTAGGCGTTTTCAATCTTACCTATTTCCCTGAAGAATATAAATTCCACTTTAATGCTCATAACCTGGTTGTGTATGGAAAAGAAGACGGGCGGTTCTTAATCAGTGATCCTGTAATGGATTATGCCACTTCTCTTTCGGAAGCAGAGCTGGAAAAAGTACGATACGCAAAAGGAGCCCTGCCACCTAAAGGGCATATGTATTATCCTATCTATATTCCGGAAAATATTCAGATCGAAGAAGCCATTAAAAAAGGAATCAGAGATACCTGCAAAAATATGCTGGCACCCGTTCCTCTTATCGGAGTAAAGGCTATGAGATGGGTAGCGAAAAGTATCCCAAAATGGGCGGAAAAGAAAGGTTCAAAAGTAACAAACCATTACCTGGGCCAGCTTATCAGAATGCAGGAAGAAATAGGAACCGGAGGTGGTGGTTTCAGATTCATTTATGGAGCTTTCTTACAGGAAGCTGCTGATATTCTGAAAAATGAAGAACTAAGGGAGCTTTCCAAAGAAATAACAGCTATTGGCGACCTTTGGAGGGATTTTGCCGTAGATATTGCAAGAGTATATAAAAACAGGAACTCAAAAAGCAATATTTATCAGGAGCTTTCAAAGTCGATGTTGCATATTGCCGATCTGGAAGAAGCTTTTTATAAAAAACTGAAGAAAGCAATATAAGATGGAGCCGGTTATCAAAATCAAAAATTTATATAAAAAATATAAAAATGCTGATGATTTTTCTGTCAATGATATTTCATTGCAGATCAACAGCAAAGAAATTTATGGAATCCTCGGACCTAATGGTGCAGGGAAAACCACATTGATTTCTATGCTTTCAGGGCTGATAAAACCAACTTCAGGACAGTTTACCATCAATGGATTATCACCTCATAAAAACAGTTTTAAAATAAAGCAGATCATAGGAATTGTTCCTCAGGAATATGCCCTTTATCCAACCCTTACTGCAAGAGAAAACCTTATGTTTTTCGGAAGTCTTTACGGATTGAAGCATAAGGCACTCACTAAAGATATTGATGAAGCCCTTGAAAGAATGGGTTTATCCAAGTTTGCAGATAAAAAAGTAGAACAGTTTTCGGGAGGAATGAAACGCCGGTGTAATCTTATTGCCGGAACTCTTCACCATCCGAAAGTTCTCTTTCTCGATGAGCCTACGGTGGGAGTAGATGTTCAGTCTAAAAAAGTGATTATTGATTTCCTTCAAGAACTTAATGCAGGCGGAACATGTATTATCTATACTTCCCATCACCTTTCAGAAGCGGAAGAATTTTGTACTCAGATTGCTATTATCGATGGTGGAAAAATTCATGCGACAGGAACTCCGGAAGAGCTTATTTCAAGAGTGGAAAGTGCTCACAATCTGGAGGATGTTTTTATTTCATTAACAGGAAAAGAATTGAGAGATGTTGTATAAATTGTGGCGAAGTTTTATTAAAGAAATTCTTTTACTGAAAAGAGATATCGGCGGGATTGTGATTATTTTCGTAATGCCGCTTCTTCTGATTGTAACGATTACTTTGATCCAGGATTCTACATTCCGAAATCTGGAAGGATCTAAAATTCCGATTATTTTCATCGATAAAGATCAGTCAGAGGTTTCAAAAAATATTAAAGCAGAACTCCAAAATAGCAAAACATTCCGGCTACTCACTGATTTTAATGAGAAATCAGCTCAGGATGCAGTATTCTCAGGAGAATATCAGATGGCTATTGTCATTCCGCAAAATTTAACAAAAGACCTGAATGCCAATATTGACTCCAAAGTACAGACCATTGTAAGCTCATTCGGATTAGAACCTGATTCTGCTTCTACCCAAAAACCACCAGCAAAAGCCAAAGAAATTCATTTATACTTTGATCCCGCTACGAATGTAGGATTCAAAAACTCAGTAATGAATTCAGTAAATAAAATGGTTTTTGAGATTGAAAACAAAAAAATATATAAGGCTTTCCAGGAACAGCTTGGGACAACAGAAAACCTTGAGGAAAATAAAAACCTAATCAGTTTTAAAGAAATCACTCCATTAAAAGGAGACAAAGAAATCCTCCCCAACTCTGTTCAGCACAATGTCCCTGCTTGGACTCTTTTCGCTATATTTTTTATTGTAGTTCCTCTTTCCATTAATTTGGTTAAAGAAAAAAGTCAGGGAACAAGTGTCAGGGCCAGAATCAGTCCGACCCCTTACTATATTCATATTTTAGGTAAAACATTTACTTATCTTATTATCTGTATCATCCAGTTTTTATTGATGGTAGCCGTAGGTATTTTCCTTTTCCCCTATCTGAATTTACCAGCTTTTGATGTTTCAGGAAATATGATAAGCCTGCTTATCATTACTTTATTTTCCGGACTTGCCGCTATTGGTTTTGGAATATTATTAGGAACATTGGCAAAAACACAGGAACAGTCTGCACCCTTCGGCGCAACTTCCGTTGTAGTTCTTGCTGCTATCGGCGGGATATGGGTTCCCGTATTCTTAATGCCTGAATTTATGCAGCAAGTAGCTAAGTTTTCTCCAATGAACTGGGGATTGAATGCATATTATGACATTATTTTAAGACAAGGCAGCATATCAAATGTTTCCGGAGAACTGGTATTACTGTTTTTATTTTATATAGCAACGGTAGCAATTTCTATTTTTTACGAAAGAAAACAACATGCAGTCTAAAGAAAAAACAATTACATGCTCTGAAGAAGTCAGGGTAAGATTTAACGAAACGGACCCTCTGGGTATCGTGTGGCATGGGCATTATATCGTCTATTTTGAGGATGGACGTGAAGCGTTTGGAAGACAGCATGGACTTTCCTATCTGGACATTCAGAAAGCGGGATATGTTACACCTATCGTAAAAAGTACGTGCGAACATTTTCTCCCGTTAAAATATGGTGAAACCTTCAGAATTGACACTACGTATATCAACTCTGTTTCTGCCAAACTGATCTTCAGATATGAGATATTCAATAAGCAGAATAAGCTGGTATGCAGCGGAGAAACCACTCAGGTGTTTCTGGATAGTGAAGGAAATCTTTCACTATATAATCCGGAGTTTTTTCAACAATGGAAAGATAAAATGGAATTATAATGAAGCAGGATATTTTTATTACAGATTATAATTGTGTAAGCCCTCTGGGAATGGATGCGGCATCCAACTGGAATGCTTTATTGCAAAACAGGTCGGGAGTTGCCCTAAATAATATCAGTGAACATCAGGAGAATTTTTTTGTTTCCAAGATTGACAATGAAAAACTGGAAAAATCATTCAGACAAAGCTTCTCATCTCAGGAATTCACCCGATTGGAGAAAATGTTGTTATTAAGTTTAAACCCTTTACTTAACAGACATTCACTCACGGAAGAAACAGCTTTTATCCTTTCAACAACTAAAGGAAATATCAGCTTACTTAAAAATAAAGATACTGTCCCCGAAGATGTTTACTTATCTGTTTTAGCAAAAAAAATCAGTGAATTTTTTGGGTTTACAACACGCCCAATTGTAGTTTCCAATGCATGTGTTTCTGGGGTAATGGCAATATCAATCGCTAAAACCATGATCCGTTCCGGAAAGTATAAAGATGCTTTTATAGTTGCCGGTGACGAAGTTTCAGAATTTGTTGTCTCCGGATTTAATTCTTTTCAGGCGATTGGAAAAGAACCTTGCCAGCCTTATGATAAAAACAGAAATGGCATTAACCTGGGAGAAGCTGCAGCAGCAGTTTATATTACTTCTCAACCTTCTGAAAACGAAAAATTTAAATTTAAAATATCCGGAGATTCTGCGGTAAACGATGCCAATCATATCTCAGGTCCTTCAAGAACGGGAGAAGGTCTCTTTGCCAGTGTCAGAAATGCTATGACAGAAGCTGATATTTCTCCGGATCAGATTGATTTTATCTCTGCACACGGAACAGCCACATTATACAATGACGAAATGGAAGCCATTGCATTCAACAGAATGAATTTACAAAACGTTCCATTGAATAGTATGAAAGGTTTTTACGGACATTGCCTGGGTGCAGCCGGATTACTGGAAAGTATAATTTCCATGGAAAGTGCTTTACACAATACTTTAATCCCTTCCAGAAATTTTAAAGAAATAGGAGTTTCCCAGCCTTTGAATATTATCAAAGAACCACAAACTGCAGAGATCAATTATATTCTGAAAACAGCTTCAGGATTTGGAGGATGTAATGCTGCCCTTGTATTGGAAAAATATTAAAAATGGGAATGATGAAGAAAACAGGAATCTGCAGAATAGAAAACTCAAAAATAACGGTCAATAATAAAGTCATTTTTGAAAGCGCAACCTCGAACTTTTCTGAGTTTGCCAAAGAAGCCTATAAAAATTTTGAACTGAATTATCCTAAATTTCATAAAATGGATAACCTCAGCAAACTCGCTTTTTTATGTGCTGAAATGCTTTTAAATAATGAGGAAGATAACAGCAGAACAGCAATTGTTTTTGCCAACCGTTCCTCAAGCTTAGATACTGATTTTAAATATCAGGAAAGTATCAATTCACAGGAAAATTATTATCCCAGTCCTGCTGTATTTGTATATACGTTACCCAATATTTGTGTAGGGGAAATCAGCATACGACACCAGATGAAAACGGAGAATGCGTTTTTTGTACTGGATCATTTTGATGAAGACTTTTTAAACGATTATTCCTTACAGCTTTTAGAGTCCGGAAAGACCGAAAAAGTATTGTGCGGCTGGGTCGAATTATATCAGGAAAATTATACAGCTTTTGTATATTTGCTAACTTTAGAATAACATACGATTGATCATTCCGGGGAAAATGTACAGATATCCGGATGAAAATTTTAAAATAAAAATTACCAAATTAAATTATGGAAAACTTACACACAGAATTAAAGCACAAAATCATAGAAGTTCTTAACCTTGAAGATGTATCTGTAGAGGACATTAAGGATACAGACCCGCTATTCGGTGGAGGATTAGGGCTTGATTCTATTGATGCTTTAGAACTTATCGTTCTTCTGGATAAAGATTACGGAATTAAATTATCCGATCCTAAAAAAGGAAAAGAGATCTTCCAGTCTATCGATACCATGGCTAAATTTATTGAAGCAAACAGAACAAAATAATTAATGGGTCATCAAATTGCCATAACGGGAATGGGCATCATTTCTTCCATCGGTAATAATGTGGAGGAAAATTTTATTTCACTTACATCTGGTAAACATGGAATTTCAGATATTGAAATGTTTGAAACCCGACATTCCGGAAGTATAAAAACAGGTGAAATAAAATTATCCAATGAAGATCTGGTAAAAAAACTTCATCTTCCGGAGGATAACAATATTACCAGAACCTCTTTATTAGGGATGATAGCGGCCAAAGAAGCTGTAGAAAATGCCGGCATTTCAGATATCAACGAGTACCGGACCGGATTGATTTCTTCTACCAGCGTAGGAGGAATGGATATTACGGAAAAATACTTTTACAGCTATGAAGATTTTCCCGATAAGCAAAAATATATTGATGCTCATGATGCTGGAAACTCCTCTCTTGCTATTGCTGATTTTCTAGGGTTAGAAGGAATGGTCTCTACCATCAGTACAGCCTGTTCATCAGCGGCCAATGCAATTATGATGGGAGCCAAACTTATTAAAAACGGCATTCTGGATCGTGTAATTGTTGGAGGAACAGATTCCCTTTCAAAATTTACATTGAATGGATTTAATGCTCTGATGATCCTTACCGATTCTTATAACACTCCTTTTGACCAAAACAGGAAAGGCCTGAATTTGGGCGAAGCAGCAGCTTTCCTTATTCTTGAATCTGAGAAAGTGATAAAAAAAGAAAATAAAAAGGTATTAGGCTATCTTTCCGGATATGGAAATGCTAATGATGCCCATCACCAGACTGCTTCTTCAGAAAACGGACAGGGTGCCTATCTGGCCATGCAGCAAGCATTGAATATCTCAGGATTAAAAAAAGAAGACATCAGCTATATCAACATTCATGGGACCGCTACCCCCAACAATGATCTGTCGGAAGGTATTGCCATGATCAGAATATTTGGTGAAAACACTGTTCCGGAATTCAGTTCTACAAAAGCATTTACAGGACACACACTTGCAGCGGCAGCCGGAATAGAAGCCATATTTTCTATTTTAGCAATGCAGCATAATCTTATTTTTCCTAATCTGAATTTTAAAACTAAAATGGAAGAATTTGACCTCATCCCCGTTACGGAACTGAAAGAAAAAAACATTCAGCATGTGCTCTCTAATTCATTTGGATTTGGGGGAAATTGTTCAACTTTAATTTTCTCAAAATCATGAGCAAAGTTTATATTAACAGTGCTTATTCTATCTCTGCTCAGGATACGTTGCATGATGATATTTTTCAACATCTGGAACCTGAAAGCTCAGTTCAGCTATTAAAAGTTATTGAACCTAATTACAAGGAAACAATTCCTCCGGCAATGATCAGAAGAATGTCCAAAACAGTAAAAATGAGTTCTGTGGCATCTCACTATGCTTTAAAAGAAGCCGGAATTGAAAAGCCGGATGCTATCATTGTAGGAACAGGAATGGGATGCTCTCAGGATTCTGAAAAGTTTCTTAAAAATGTCATTGAAAATAATGAAGAGTTTTTAACTCCTACTTACTTCATTCAATCCACTCATAACACAGTAGCTGGGCAGATTGCTTTAGGACTGCAGTGCCATGCCTATAATTTTACTTATGTCAATACCTCTTCGTCTCTGGAATTTTCATTTTTAGATGCAAAACTACAGATTATGGACGGAGAAGCTGAAAATATTCTGGTAGGTTCTACGGATGAACAAACGGACAGAACCATGGAATTATATATGCTGAATAATACAATAAAAAGAACAACAGATCTTCCCACTGATTATTTACACTCTACAACCGATGGGGTAATTTGGGGTGAAGGTTCGAGCTTTTTTGTTTTAGGAAAGAGCAAAGCAGAAAACTCTTATGCACGGCTTACAGATATCAAGATCAGTAATACGTTAGCCAAGGAAAAAATTTCACTCTTTATTGAAGACTTTTTAGATAAGAACAGCCTCGGATTCAAAGATATTGACGCTGTTATTCTAGGCTTCAGCGGGGATCAGAATTCTGATGCATATTATCATTCAGCAGCAGCTCTTTTCCCTGATTCTGCATTACTATATTACAAACATTTGAGCGGGGAATTTAACACTGCAAGTGGCTTTTCAACCTTTATGGCCTGCCATATTCTGAAGCAACAGCAAATTCCGGAAGTAATGATGATCAATTCGGTAAAAAAAGAAAATATAAAAAACATTCTTTTGTATAATCATCTGTTGGGCCAGGATCACAGCCTGATTTTATTGGAAAAGGTATAAAATCCTTATCTGATTTCAGAATGAAGATCTAATTGCTTAATTTTAACCTTGCATTTCACCCTATGAAGGATGCGGAATAAAATAATAATTGTTAAAATTCTAAGATGAAACATTATCCGTTCATTGCGTTTTATTTGTTTTGTAACCTGTTTATCTATGTATTTAAAGGAAGTCCGTGGGTGTATGTTGCATGTTTTTTAGCTTTTATTGCGGTAGTGATCTGGGGCTCCTTAAACATCCAGCTGAGTTACTTTGTACAAAATATTACCCATAAAAAAACACGAAAAAAAGAAATTGCCCTAACCTTCGATGACGGTCCTACCAAACACACACCAAAATTTCTGGATTTATTGAAAGAACATGAGGTAAAAGCAACTTTCTTCTGTATAGGAAAACAAATAAAAAAACATCCTGAGACTTTTCAAAGAATCATTGCAGAAGGACATACGATTGGAAATCACACCTATTCTCATTCTACGTCCATTGGCTTTGCTTCCACCCAAAAGGTGATAGACGAGATCAGAAAAACAGATGATATTATCTTACAGACAGGAAATATTACCACTGATTTATACCGGCCTCCTTTTGGAGTAACCAATCCCAATATTGCCCGGGCCATCAGAAAAACCAAAAAGAAAAGTATCGGATGGAATATCCGTTCACTGGATACCATAATAGATGACGAAAAGAAAATTTATAAAAGAGTAACAAACGGAGTAAAACCTGGCGGAATTATTCTGTTCCACGATATCTCAGAAAAAACCTATCATGTATTGGGAGATTTATTATTATTTTTAAAACAAGAAAACTATTCTACATTCACTGTAGACCATATTATAAAATCAAAACAAGATGATTAAAAATATAGCTTTAGGAGTTTATTTACTGGCTTCTTCACTATTCTTCGGACAGAATACTTCCATGACAGGAACGGAGGCAAAAGCTTTCATTACTAAAGTATCTTCTGAAACCCAACAGGTCAAAACCTTACAAAGTGACTTCACCCAAACCAAGAAGATGGATTTTCTTGATAAGAGTATTGTTACATACGGAAAAATGTCTTTAAAATCTCCCAATACATTAAGCTGGAAATATACCAGACCTTATCAGTACAATATTATTTTCAAAGACAATAAAATTTATATTAACGATCAGGGGAAAAAATCTTCTGTAGATGCCAAAAGCAAAACTTTTGAAAAGATCAATAAGCTGATCGTAGGAAGTGCCAGCGGTAAAATGTTCAGTGATCCTGAGTTTACGGTAGCATATTTTAAAAATGCCAGTTATAATATTGCTAAGTTTACTCCTAAATCTTCACAACTTTTAAAGTATATCAAACAGGTTGAATTATATTTTCCGAAAAATCAGTCTACCGTTTCACAGGTAAATATGCTGGAGGCTTCAGGAGACACCACTCAAATTCAGTTTAAAAACACCAAGATCAATGGGCCGATTCCTGCTTCAGAGTTTTCTTTATAGCAGCTTTCTTTGGCTGTTTATTTCCTGTAAGACCTATCATCTTGCAGAAGCGGCTCCCGTACAGAACCGGGACAAAGTAGTTGAAAACTTATATTTTTCATCAAATGAAGACTATATTTACAAATGCCTGATTGATATTTACAAGCATCATTTAAGTGGGATTTTAGTGATTAAAAAGTTGAACGATACAACACACCGTGTTGCATTAACTTCTGACTTTGGAAATAAACTTATTGATTTTGAAATTTCAGAACAGGATTTTAAAGTCAGTTACATCATTCCGGATATGGATAAGAAGATCGTAAAAAACTTTTTAAGAAATGATTTCCGGCAACTTTTAAAAAGACAATATCCTGTTCATCAAAGTTTCGAAAATAAAACCCATAGGATTTATAATTCAGAGACAGGGAAAATAAATTATTACCTGTTCGTCAACAAAGAGACTCAGTTATTGAATAAGGTGGTTTACACTAAAAATAAGAAAGAGAAGATCGATTTTTCATTTGATGCAAAAAAACATATATTCGCGGATAGTATAGATATTGCACACAAAGATTTTAAAATTAATATTAAACTATTTCAAATAACAGAAACAGAATAACTCATGCCAACCCTAATTACCGATTTTTACACTTTACAATCTTACGAGAAAGCGGGAAACAGTTTTATTGCCCATATCTCTTTAAACAGAGAGCATGATATTTTCAAAGGGCATTTTCCCGGAAATCCTGTTACACCAGGTGTTTGTATGATGCAAATCGTAAAGGAGCTGGCAGAAGAATTTTCGGGTTTCCCGTTATTCCTGCAATCTGCATCCAATGTTAAATTCATGGCAATTATCAATCCTTTTGAAACTCCCGATCTGAAGCTCCAGCTGGATATTGAAGATACAGGAAACAATGTCAAAGTAAAAAATACCACTTCTTTTGGCGAGACAATTGCATTAAAAATGTCAGCAAGCTATAACAAATTGACATCATGAAACTTATCTTATCTTTTATCACAGCTTTTATTCTTTTTTTCCAGACATCAGATCTGGAAACATTAAGGAGCAGTTATGCAAAAGCTAACTCATCCAATGAGAATACCAAAAGCTTTATTAATCTGGCAGAGAAAAAGACTTCCTCAGATCCTATTATTTCAGGATACAGAGCGGCAGCCCGGATTATGGAAGCAAAAGTAACCACAGAAAAAGGTAAAAGAAAATCCTTTGTAAAAGCCGGCGCTACCCAGCTTGAAAGTATTATCAAAAGCAATCCTAACAATATTGAGCTAAGACTTATCCGTCTGAGCATTCAGGAAAATATTCCAAGAATTGTAGGTTATCATTCAAGTCTTAAAGATGATAAATCCTTTATTATTAATAATTACAGCAAGCAAAATACTGCTTTAAAAACTTATATTAAAAACTTTGCGGCACAGTCCAAAACCATGACTGCAGCTGAGAAAGCGAGTTTCAAATAAACAATGATTCCCCCATCTATACAAAACGTCATTTCTGAAAGAAAAATATGCGTTTTAATTCCAACTTATAACAATGAAAAAACTCTGAAAAGAGTTATTGACGGTATATTAGAATACACGGGGAGTATTATTGTCGTAAATGATGGCTCTACAGATTCTACCCCTCGGATTCTCTCCGAATATCCAGACATTACAGTTATTAATCTTCCTGAAAATAAGGGAAAAGGGAATGGACTTAAAACGGGCTTCAGAAAGGCTAAAAATTTGGGCTTTGATCATGCTATAACAATTGATTCGGATGGACAACATTATCCGGATGACATTCCTGTTTTTGTCAATGCTCTACTAATTGAGGATGAAGATATTTTACTAATAGGAAACCGGAATATGTCCCAGGAGGGGATTCCTAAAAAAAGCAGTTTTGGAAATCGCTTCTCTAATTTCTGGTTCTGGTTTGAGACCGGAATAAAACTTGAGGATACCCAGTCAGGATATAGGCTCTATCCTTTACATAAAATTCCAAACAAATATTTTACACCCAAATTTGAATTCGAAATAGAGATTATTGTAAGAACTGCATGGAAGCATGTCCCGGTAAAAAATATTCCGGTGAAAGTTTTATATGATCCTGAAGAACGCGTTTCACACTTTCGTCCTTTCAAAGATTTTACGAGAATCAGTATTCTAAATACGATTCTGGTGATTATTGCTATTTTTTATATTGCTCCGAGAAATTTTATCAGGGATTTCAGAAAGAAAAGTTTCAAAAAATTCATTAAGGAAGATGTTCTGGAAAGTGATGGCAGTAACAGAATTAAGGCCATTTCTATTGCTTTAGGAATATTTGTAGGCCTATCTCCTTTTTGGGGATTTCATTCTTTAATTGTGATTTCACTGGCTGTTATCTTAAAGCTGAATAAGGTTCTGGCTTTTGTAGCTTCCAATATAAGCCTGCCACCATTTATTCCTTTTATTATTGCAGCTTCTCTTTTTCTGGGTTCTCCGTTTGTTCAAGGTAATAGTAATATTTTTGAGCATGAACTGGATTTTGAACTGGTAAAAAATAATCTGCTCCAGTATCTGATAGGAAGCTTAATTTTAGCAGGTACGGTTTCTACTCTTGTAGGTGTCGGAAGTTATTTTCTTTTGAATAAATTCAGTTCTGAGAATAAATAAGCTTAAAGTCTTTTCAATGTTTTTTTCAAATATTTCTCAACACTTTTCTTATCCGGAATCGTAGTGATTTCTTTGGTAAGTGCTTTTTCAAAATGATCTTTCGCATTCCTGAATTCTTTTCTTTTATAATAATATTTTCCGGTATGATAATATCCCTGCCAGAAATCAGGGTTCAGGGACTGATAGTTTTGTATAAAATCATTGGTTAAAAGAATTTCTTTTTTCTTATCACGAATTGCATTATTAATCTCAGCGTCCATTAATCTATAAACTTTATAATTCTCAAACTCCTGAGAGTCCACAAAAAGATCTTTAGGAATATTCAATGAAGAAGCCGCCAGCTCTCCATTCTTCATTCTTTTATCTGAAAATATTTCATTAAGATCATAGCATACAAATTCTCCTAACTGATATGGATCTGAGGAAACCCAAACCAATCTTTTTTCCGGTGAAAATATAACGGCGTGGTGAGCTATCAGCTGATTGATTGCTTTCTCATTTCCGTAACCTATACTTTTATCTTTCAGGCCTGATCGATCTCTTAAAATAGCTGCCATTTTCGCCGGACTAAGTTTTTCATTTTCCTGTAAAAGTTCCTGCAACTTTTCATAACGATATTGAGAATGGCTTTCGGCTATTTGTTTCCGGTTTCTTTTATCATTTTTGTAAGCCTCTGATTGAAAATGATTGGTACAAAAAAGTCGTCCTGAATTATAAACCTCATACACACCGAAATTTTTAGGTGAAACTTCAATAAGAATAGCTTTTTTTTCTGCTGCACTTCCTATCATAACAGACTCTGAGACAAAAACCTTACGTTTTCTTGCTATAGCAACAGCTTCTTCAATATTACCTGCAAATTGTAATATTTCTCTTGCAACTAAAGAAATAGGTGTCTTTGCAGTTAAAGGAATTTTAGACTTCCCTGCGTTAATGGTAACAGTAATTCCTTTTTTATTCATTCCTGAAACTACTCCAATCATTCCGGGCCAGCTTACAGACATATAGGGAATTCCTTCTTCCGGTTCTACAAATTCCACTAATTTATTTTCTGCGAAATCGTCCCCTACATAAAAGTCAAAATTTCTTCCTATAAGTAAATCTCCATTTTCAGAATTTTCATCCCAAACCGCTAACGAAGAACAGCCTACCATCGCGAGATCCTGTAACGCATGTCCTATATCGTGAGCCCCGTGCAGGTATAAATTCCTTAAATATTTCGGTGCTATAAAATCATATTGATCTGAAGAATATTGGGACAATCCATATAATTCCGCCTGATAGTCTTCTCTTACATTAAGATACATTTTTCTGTTATACCATTTCAAGAAACCTCTTAATAATTTCTGTTTAAATTTCGATGGTACAAAACCTTCTATTTTTGAGAAGAAAATTTTTTCCTGGTGCTGCATTAAGCTTTGGGTAAGTGCTCCGTTGTTGTATCCTAACTGAAGAGGATTTCCTTTGATATAGAGTTCCCAAAGCTGCTGTTTGTTTTTGGTGAGGTAATTTTGCTGATAAGTAAATGTGGAATCATTGACCTTATCTACTTTCGGAATCTCCAAAGAGTAAGATTCTATATCTGGGATATGACGAACCGATTTAGAAATTCCACAGGAGACAAGGCTTATCTGAAATAGAATGAATACCAGTACAGAATATAAGGAGATCTTTTTTAATGTAAAATAATTTTCTTTATGAGTCATCATTGTTTTATTCATCATTCATTTTAATCATTTCTTCTCTCCAATGCTCATCAATCACTTCCTTCCCTAGAATTACAGAACAAGCATTAAATGCTCCAATAGTTACTCCTATAATACCATGCATATTTACAGACTGCCCGGTAAGGAATAGATTTTTAATTTTTGTTTTTGAGGAAACCATTGTTTTCATAGGGGTTTCTGAACTTTTACAATATCCGTACATATTTCCTTCATAGCTTCCTATATAATCCCTATAAGAAAGAGGAGAAGAAGTATAAACTCCCTTAATGTCCTTTCTCAGATCTGGTATTTTTTTTTCTAAGGCTGTAATTATTTTCTCAGCTCTGTCTTTTTTAAAGTCGTCATAAGATATACCACGGTCTTCTCGATGAACAATTGTATTGATTGTATTTTCCCATTCTCTTACCTCATCAAAATTCATATAAGTGATTACGGTAAGGCTTTCTGCAAATTCAGGGTTCTTTTTGGAAGGTGTGGAAGAAAGCATGTAAGTATCAGGCCAGGTTAATTTTTCATAACGACAGGCTTTCCAGATATGTTCCGGTGATTTATAATGGTAAATATTATAATTAAAATTAGGAATAGTATTAGGCTTCAATGTCAGATAAAGACTGAAGCAGGAAGAAACTGGCTCCCAGCTCAATACCCTGTTCACAAAAGATTTTTTAAGCCGTTCATGGCCAATAAGCTTAATGATGGACCGGATCTCAATATTAGAAATAATTTTCTTGGCAAAGTATTCCTTTCCGGATATTGTTTTTACAGATCTTATAGTTTCTTCTCCGTCAAAAACAAGCTCACAAACTTCTGAGCGTTTACGGATCTCAACACCGTTTTCCCTCAATTTCTTCACCAAAAGCTTAGATATCTGACTCCCTCCTTTTACGCATTTGTATGCACTTTGAATACAGGAATTAACGGTAAGTGCATGTACATAAAAAGGGGTATTTTCCGAATCTCCTCCATACAGAAAATTAGATCCCAATAATACTGACTGAAGTTTTTTATCAGAAGTAATCGATTCTATAAAGCGTTTGGTATTAAGGTGGAGAACCTCTTCATTGTATCCTTCATTTCCAAGTGCATTATATCGTGGAAACTGATTACATATATCCTGGATTTCTTCACAATATCTTTCCAAATTTTCCTTTTCTTCCGGAAAATATTCTGATAATTGTTCTACAAAGTTTTTATAGCCTTGTGCATGTGGATATTCTATAGGATCTCCTTCAAAAGTAATTTTGTCATATCCATCTTCATCCAGCTGATGGAGACTCAGCTCCTGCATAATTCCCAGATAGGAAAAATACTGATAGAGATTCTGCCCTTTGGAAAGCCCTCCTAAATAATGAACACCCGTATCAAAGATAAGTTTATCCCTTGAAAATGTCTGTAAATTTCCTCCGTATTGATTATTTTTCTCCAGAACACAAACTTTCAGGCCTTCTTTTGCTAGAATAAAAGCAGAAACAAGACCTCCAAGGCCACTGCCTATTACAAGTATGTCATATTCTTTTTTCAAAGAGAAATTGTGTTTTTAATATACCGGAAAATGGATTTCACTATCTTAATTTATATCTGCCGGTCTATTATTAGTTTTATTTGGGTTCTAAAATTATTAAATTTAAGTAATATCATCCCAAAAATCAAAATAATTGAACCACTGCAATGGATATTTCTTCAGCATGACTTCAAGATTCTGAACATAGGAATTTAATAGGCCCTGGGCATCACGTTTTTTTACCTGAGCTACTCTTGCATACAAATGGTAATGTAGTTCCTTTTCTTTCATTACATATACATATACCACAGGAACGCCCAGCCTGGAAGCAATCAGAAAAGGACCGGCCGGGAACTTCGCACTTTTCCCTAATAATTCTGCTTCAAGGAACTTAGAACCTTCAAAATAACGGTCTCCCGTGAAACAGATCAATTCGTTATTAGACAAGGCTTTATTAATATCGAAAATATGGGACATATCATCTTTCACATAGATGAATTTGATATTACTCTTTTTGACAGCAATACTTTCCATATACTCTTTGATAACTGAGACTTCCAGATCTGTTGTCACCAGGTTAATCTGACAATCAAAGTCTATATCTGCAAAAAAGTGCTCTGCTATTTCAAAGTTTCCGATATGGGCACTGATAAGTATCCCTCCTTTTTTTTCATGTAAAAGGTTTTTCAGATTTTCGATACCATCAAATTCATAGGTAAAACGATCTCTCAGACCTACTGAAATGGCAGTCTTGTCAATAAGAACCTTTCCAAAAGTAAAATAGCTTTTAAATACGGACGCTTTTGATTTCCAAAAGGAATAATTCATCCTTTTACGGAAATAATAGAAAATATAACAATTGCTCTTTGTAAGAAACAAAAAGTAATAACCGGCCACAAAATAGAGTACAACATATGAACTTCGGATCCCGATATTTCTAATGCAATAGACAAATATTTAATATCCTAATATTGTCCCTTTAGATTTACCTTTCCATTTATTCATAGGTTATAGAAACTTTTAAGGGAAATTTTTATAGTAGAAATTCAACCTATAATTAAGCGTTTTTTTCTGCAATTTTATTTTCGATAGTTGTATAGAAATCATCAAAAGTAACCATCTTTTTAAAATCAGGCTCTCCTAATTTAACTCCGAAATTAGATTCAATGATTACGACCATATCAATATAATCAAGACTGTCTAAGCCTAATGTCTTCTTAAGGTCGGCATCATTGCTGATATCATCTCCGTCTACTTCGAATTCATTCACCAAAAAATCATTAACAATAGCAATAATTTTCTCTCGTTTCATTTTCTTAATCAAATTTTTTAACAATCAGTGCGGAATTGGTCCCACCAAATCCGAAAGAATTTGACAAAAGTACGTCAATTTTTTGATTTTTGGTTTTAGAGATTAAATTTAGTTTTTTTGCCTGATCATCAGGGTTTTCCAAATTAATATTAGGAGCAATAAAATCATTTTGCATCATCAGAATTGAGTAGACTACCTCACTGGCACCAGCCATCCAGCATTCATGTCCTGTCATTGACTTGGTGGAGCTTACAGGCACTTCACCTCCAAAAATTTCATAGATAGCATTGGCTTCATTGGCATCCCCAATAGGAGTGGAAGTAGCATGGGCATTGATATAGTCAATATCCTTCGCACTCAGGCCGGATTGCTTCAAAGCTCTTTCCATTGCCAATGCAGGTCCGTCAATATTAGGTGTTGAAATATGTCCTCCGTTGGAAGAGAAACCGTATCCAATGATTTCTGCAAGAATATTAGCTCCTCTTTTCTGTGCCGATTCCAGGCTTTCTACTATTAAAGTTGCAGCTCCTCCACTTGGGATCAGACCGTCCCTCCCTGAATCAAATGGTCTGGAAGCTTTTTCCGGTTCGTCTTCTCTTATTGAGAAAACCCCTAATCCATCAAAGCTGGCCATTGAATATTTATTCGTTTCCTGAGCTCCTCCACATATTATAATATCCTGCAAACCACTTTTAATCATCAGATAAGCCAATCCTAAAGAATGAGATCCGCTGGCACATGCAGCACTGATGGTTAAATTGATTCCTTTTAGCTTGAATATTGTGGAAAGATTCATAGTAACGGTAGAGTTCATCGACTTAAAAATAGCTCCTGATCCCATTAAAGTAGTATCCTTCTTCTCTCTTGCAATATCAATCGCTTCCACTACAGCTTGAGATACGCTGTCATTTCCATAAAGAATTCCTACTTCATGGTGATCTATATATTCCTGATCTATATGAGCCTGTTTCAAGGCATCAATAGTAGCAATGTAGGCATATTCACTTTCCTCCCCCATACTTATACGTTGTCTTCTGCTGAGAAGATCTTTCAGGTTCGGTTTAGGTACACGCCCTGTAAGTCCGGATCTGTAACCGAACTCTTTCCTTTCCTGATCCAGGACAATCCCTGACTTACCTTGATACAGAGATTCTTTTACTTCATCCAAAGATATTCCGATACAGGAATAAATTCCCATTCCGGTAATGACAACCCTGTTTTCCATTTTACTTATAATATGATTATGAGTAAATTCCACCATTGATATTAATGACTTCTCCTGTAATATAAGAAGATTTTTTTGAAGCCAAGAAGACAACCAAATCTGCCACTTCTTCAGCTTCTCCAAATCTGTTGGCAGGAATCATAGCTTTCAATTCGTCTTCATTAAACTCCTGCGTCATATCTGTTTTTATAAATCCGGGAGCAACAGCATTTACTGTAATATTCCTTTTCGCAACTTCCTGAGCCAGTGCTTTTGTAGCACCTACCAAGGCTCCTTTAGCTGCTGAATAATTAGTCTGTCCTGCGGTTCCCTTTACACCGGAAACGGAAACCATATTAATGATTCTTCCATATTTATTTCTCAACATTTTCTGAATGAAAAAATTGGTAACATTGAAAAAACCATTTAAACTTGTATTAATCACACTATTCCAGTCGTCACTTTTCATCCACATAAATAATCCGTCTCTTGTGATTCCTGCATTATTAACAATTATCTCTACAATGGCATCAGTATTTTCTTCCTGCCACCCATTCAAAACCGTCTGCGTTTCTTCTGCATTTCCTACATCGAATTTCAAAATTTCCCCTGTAGCGCCCAGCTCTTCTACTTTAGCAAGAGTTTCCCTTGCAGCAGACTCATTTGAAGCATAGTTAATAAGTATATGATAGTTTTTTTCTTCTGCCAGTTTTATACAGATTGCTCTTCCTATCCCTCTCGATCCACCTGTTACAATTGCACATTTCATGTGTTAGTTTTGTTTTTGTTTTTCATCTAAATTAATAACAATCTATTGTGCTTTACAATTACATTGCCTTTAAATATTTTTTGACTTCTTCCAAGTACGGGTACATCACCATATCTTCAGAAAATACAGTAATAACATTTCTCACCCCATCATATAACGATTTGGTAGAGGAAGATATTTTATCCTGAAAACCAAGATACTCTATTGCCTGCACAATAGTGATCAGCTCTATAGCAAGAACCTCAAATGCGTTTTCAATTACTTTTCTGCAGATTACCGCAGAATTAGTGCCCATACTTACAATATCCTGATTATCATTATTATTAGGTATACTATGAACATACATAGAGTTAGAAAGCATCTGGCTTTCCGCAGTCGTAGACGTTGCTGTAAACTGAACACCCTGCATTCCGAAATTAAATCCTAATTTTCCTAAGTTAACAAACGGAGGTAAAATCTCATTAATTTTAGAATTTAAAAGATAATTCAGTTGTCTTTCTGCCAACATAGTCAGCTTGGTAACCACCAGTTTCAATTTGTCCATTTCTAATGAAATATAGTCCCCATGAAAGTTTCCACCATGATAAACATGCTGTTCTTCCACATTGACAATCGGATTATCATTAGCAGAATTAATTTCATTTTCAAGAACCCTCTCTGTATATTCCAAAGTATCTAAAACAGGTCCAAGGATCTGCGGAACACATCTTAATGAATAATACTCCTGTACTTTTTCTTTAAATACTTTTTCCTGTTCTTCAAAATGGGTATAAAGATGGTCTTCTCTTTTTCTGATCAATTTACTGTCTGACAGGTATTCTCGCATTTTAGCTGCTATTATCTGCTGTCCGGAATGTCTTTTGGTTCCGTTCAGGGCTTCTGAGAAATGATCATCATATGTCTGGACAATTTCATTGATCGCACATGAAAACCTAACAGATATTTCAGTTAATTGGCTTGCTTTATAAGCATTGACAATTCCAATCCCTGACATTACAGATGTTCCGTTCATTAAAGCAAGTCCCTCACGGATTTCCACTTTTATAGGCTCTAAGCCCTCTATCCCGAAAACATCCTTTGCTGCTCTTCGTTCTCCTTTATAAAAAACTTCTCCTTCCCCGATTAAAACCAATGCAAGATGAGCCAGCTGAACCAAATCCCCACTGGCTCCCACTCCTCCGTGTTCAAATATTAACGGGATAATATCCCTATTAATTAATTCCTTCAATAAATGTATAACGGAATCATTAACTCCGGAGTTTCCTAAAGACAATGTATTAAGCCTTGCCAGCATTGCCGCTTTCACTTCTTCCTTAGGCAAGAGGTTTCCGATTCCTGATGAATGGCTTCTTATTAAATTATATTGAAGCTGATGGGTATCTTCATCACTAATCTTGAATTGTGCCATAGGACCGAAGCCTGTATTCACTCCATAAATTACTTTATTTTTTGAAAATTCTTTTAAAAACTGAAAACTTGTGTTTACTCTGTCCAGAAGAACTTCATCCAATTCTATTTTCTCGTTTTCAATAATAATTTTTTGAAAATCTCTCAGCTTTAAAAATTTATTTATTTTCATCAATTGAAAGTAATTGTATTTTTGTACGTTAATTAATTATTTGTCACTAATTTTGCGGCAAAGATATAAGTTATTATTAAAATAAAAAATCAAAACATGAGCAAAGAATTTGTTGATGTTCTTGTGATTGGAGCTGGACCCTCAGGCTGTGTTTCTTCATCTTACCTAAAGAAAAACAATATCAAAGTAAAAGTTGTTGAAAAGACAAAGTTTCCCAGATTAGTGGTGGGCGAAAGTTTAATTCCAAGAGTTATGGACCACTTTGATGAGGCAGGATTATTCCCTGCACTGGACAAAATGGGATTTGAAAAGAAATTAGGTGCACGCTTTCTGAGGGGTGATGAAGTGTGTATTTTTGATTTTAGTAATAAGTTCGGGGAAGGCTGGGATTGGACCTGGCAGGTTCCCAGAGCGGATTTTGATAACACTTTGGCTAAAGAGGTGATCAAAAAAGGCATTGATCTTGAATTTGAAACAGAGGTAATTGATATCAAATTCAATGGAAGTGATTCTATAACTACCGTAAAAAACAAAAACGGAGAAACCAAAGAAATTCACGCCAGGTTCGTTATCGATTCCAGTGGATACGGGAGAGTTCTGCCACGCTTATTAGATCTCGAAAAACCCTCCAAACTGGCTCCCCATTCTGCTATTTTTTCTCATGTTAATGATATTAACCGGGAGGAAGGAACTGAAGGAACTTTAATATCTTTTGATATCATTGAAACAGAAGTCTGGTTATGGGTCATTCCATTCTCTAACGGTAATACCAGCGTTGGAATTGTAGGTCCTACAGAATATATTGAGAAACTTTCTGAAAATGGAGATACTACAGAATCACTTAAAAAAGCCATCTCTCTTTCTGATTACTATGTTAAACGCTTTGGAAATATCGATTTTCTTTTTGAACCTAGAAAATTAATAGATTATTCATGCTCTGTAAAGCAGCTTTATGGTGACGGATACGCCCTTACCGGAAATGCTTCTGAATTTTTAGATCCTGTTTTTTCTTCGGGAATGGCCTTCGCTACAGAATCGGGAATGCTTGCAGCTAAATTAGCATTGCGCCAATTAAATGGTGAGCAGATAGACTGGCAGAAAGAATATACAGATTATATACTCTATGGGGTAGATGTTTTTACTACATATGTAAAAGAATGGTATACCGGAAATCTTCAAGAATTATTCTTTCATCAGCCAGAAAATGAAGATGTCAAAAGAAAAATATGTGCTGTTTTAGCAGGATATGTATGGAATAAAGAAAATCCTTTTGTTAAGAAACATGGTACCGTCGTTAAAAACCTTGCCAATCTGATTAAAATGGAAAAACAATCATAAAAAAGACTGCAGTTGCAGTCTTTTTTATGATTGTTAACGAAGATCAATAAAAGTAATAGGCTTTCTGCTGTTAGGATTATGTACATGCTTAGACAAATCTTCAAATCTCATCACTTCAATTTTAGGACTCACTCTAAGCTTAGCTCTGAAATGGTCCCTTATTTCAGGGATGAAATTTTCTGTGTCATGGTCTGTACTTACTTTAATAATAATTTCGTCCAATCCTATTTCGCTAGACTTAATCACAATCTGATAGCAGGAAATAGTATTAAAATCATTCAGAATATCATTCATCGCAGGGGGATACAGAGTCGTCCCCTTATATTTTATCATCTGCTGCTTTCTTCCTAAAACAGGTCCCAAGCGCAATGTATTCCTTCCACAATGGCAAGGCTCATAATGGGCTTTCACAATATCACCTGTCTTAAACCTCAGCAACGGCATAGCTTCAACACCTAATGTAGTGATTGTCAACTCTCCACTTTCCCCTTCTTTCACCAAATTCCCTTCATCATCTAAAATCTCAGTAATGATCAACTCCGGATGATGATGCCCTCCTATCTGAGATTCACATTCTGTAAAAGCTGTACTCATTTCTGTAGAAGCATAAGTTGAAAACAATTTAATATTCCATTTTTCCTTAATCCTTTGAGAAAGAATATTATCTGTAAAGTCCTGGTTTTTGATACTTTCCCCTATGCATACTGCTCCATAAACACTCGAATTCTTAAAGTCGAGTCCATTTTTTTCGGCATAGTCAATCATTTTCAACAGGAACGACGGAACCGTTATCAGATATTTAGGTTTAAAACGAAAGATAGAATCCCATTGTAATTCCGGAATCCCCGGACCCATTCTCACAACACTTGCTCCCATTTTTCTTAATCCTAAAAAGTAAGCAAGCCCTGCCATGAATCTTTTATCAATCGTAGTAATCATCTGAACGACATCACCTTTCTGAATTCCGGCACAGGCAAATGAAATTGCTTCATTATAGGCCAATCTTTCGAGATCGTTATCCGAAAGTCCAAAAGTCACAGGATCTCCCAAAGTTCCTGATGTGGTGCTATAATCTACAATTTTATCATTTGAAACACAGAAGAAATCATGATTATTCTGCTGCAAATTATTTTTAGTAGTTGTAGGAATTTTCTGGAGATCTTCAAGAGTCCGAATATCCTGAATCCGGATATTATTTTCTTTAAAAAGCTTCTGATAAAAGGGAGAATTCTTTTCAAGATACTCTAAAAGCTCTTTCAGCTTCTCTTCCTGAAATTCCTTAATTTCCTGAACACCTGATTTTTCAATTGAAGGATAAAGTTCCAATGATGATAAATTTTATGAGAACAAAGTTATTAAAAACTTAACAGACATTCGGGAATTTATATTTTTATCAACAATGCTTCATTATGGAAAACGTCTAAAAATCAGACTTTTCAAATTTATTAAAACTTTTATCTTTTATGATTCTGAAATTGAAGTTTTTAATCATAAATAACCTACACAAAACATACGTTATAAACCGACAAAATTCACTAAATTTGCCAACTTAATTAATCATCGATATTGAGATATTACAATGAGCCAGTTTAAAGAATATAAAAACCTCAACCTTATTGACATAGCTGAAAATGTTTCTGAATTTTGGAAACAGAAAAAAACTTTCAATAAAAGTGTTGAGATTCGTGAAGGTAATCCTGAGTTTGTTTTTTATGAAGGTCCTCCTTCTGCAAACGGAATGCCTGGAATCCACCACGTAATGGCCAGGGCATTAAAAGATATTTTCTGTCGTTTTCAGACTCAGAACGGGAAACAGGTTTTCCGTAAAGCTGGTTGGGACACTCACGGACTTCCTGTAGAACTTGGTGTGGAAAAGGAATTAGGAATCACCAAGGAAGACATTGGTAAAAAAATCTCTGTTGAAGATTACAATAAAGCATGCCGTGAAGCAGTAATGCGTTATACAGATGTTTGGAATGATCTTACAGAGAAAATAGGGTACTGGGTAGACCTTGATGATCCGTATATCACATACAAATCCAAATACATGGAGACCGTCTGGTGGTTGTTGAAACAATTGTATAATAAAAATCTCTTGTACAAAGGTTACACTATCCAGCCTTATTCTCCCAAAGCAGGAACAGGACTTTCCTCTCATGAGCTGAATCAGCCGGGGACTTACCGTGATGTATCGGATACGACAATTGTTGCTCAGTTTAAGGCTAAAAAAGAGTCTACGGATTTATTCAATGATATAGACGGAGATGTTCACATCTTAGCGTGGACGACTACTCCATGGACCTTACCTTCCAACACCGCTCTTACGGTAGGAAGAGATATTGAATATGTAGCAGTCAAAACATTCAATCAATATACTTTTGAACCTGTAACCATAGTACTGGCCAGAGTTCTTTTAGCAAAGAATTTCGGTAAGAAATATGCAGAGGGAACAGAGGAAGATTTTGCCAATTACACTCCGGAAAGCAAGACTATACCTTTTACAATTTTAAAAGAATTTACAGGAGATCAACTTGCCGGAACCCGTTATGAGCAACTTATTCCATGGTTCACTCCAAACGATAATCCTGAAAATGCTTTCAGAGTAATCATAGGAGATTTCGTAACTACGGAAGATGGTACCGGTATCGTGCATACTGCACCCACTTTTGGTGCTGATGATGCAAGAGTTGCAAAAATGGCTCAGCCGGAAATCCCTCCAATGTTGGTGAAAGATGCTAATGATAATCTTGTTCCTCTTGTAGATCTTCAGGGAAAATTCATCAACGGGAAAAATGTTCCTGAAGTTTTCTCCGGGAAATACATCAAGAACGAATATTATGATGAAGGAACAGCTCCTGAAAAATCTTGGGATGTTCATTTGGCTATTTTACTGAAAGAAGAAAATAAGGCCTTTAAGGTTGAAAAATACGTTCACTCTTATCCACACTGCTGGAGAACAGATAAACCTGTATTGTACTATCCGTTAGATTCATGGTTTGTAAAAATGACGGCTGTAAAAGACCGGTTGGTAGAATTAAATAAAGAAATCAACTGGAAACCTAAAGCTACCGGTGAGGGACGTTTTGCCAACTGGCTTGAAAATGTGAACGACTGGAATCTTTCCCGTTCAAGATATTGGGGAATACCCTTGCCGATCTGGAGAACTGAAGATTTAAAAGAAGAAAAAATCATCGGATCAATAGAAGAGTTATATTATGAGATTGAAAAATCCATTGAGAAAGGATTGATGAATGAAAATCCGTTCAAAGGATTTAAAGTCGGAGATATGTCTGAAGGAAATTACTCTTTAGTAGATCTCCACAAGAATGTAGTGGATAAACTGATCCTTGTTTCAGAATCCGGTAGACCAATGAAGCGTGAAAGTGACCTGATCGATGTTTGGTTTGATTCCGGGGCAATGCCTTATGCTCAATTGCATTATCCGTTTGAAAATAAAGAGTTAATCGATGATAAAAAAGCATTCCCGGCAGACTTCATTGCTGAAGGTGTAGACCAGACCCGTGGATGGTTCTATACACTTCATGCTATTGGAACTGCGGTTTTTGATTCAGTGGCTTATAAAAATGTAATGAGTAACGGTCTTGTTTTGGATAAAAACGGACAAAAAATGTCAAAACGTTTAGGAAATGCAGTAGATCCGTTTGAAACACTTTCTATTTATGGCCCCGATGCTACCCGTTGGTACATGATTTCAAATGCAAATCCTTGGGAAAACCTGAAGTTTGATATTGAAGGTATTGACGAAGTAAGAAGAAAATTCTTCGGAACACTTTATAACACCTATTCATTCTTTGCACTGTACGCTAATGTAGACGGATTCAACTACAAGGAGAAAGAAGTAGAGAACAGACCTGAAATTGATAGATGGATCCTTTCCGAGCTTAATCTTTTAATTAAAGAAGTAAAAGCATTCTACGAAGATTACGAACCTACAAGAGTTGCACGGGCTATTAACACTTTCGTGAACGACAACCTGAGCAACTGGTATGTAAGATTATGCAGAAGACGTTTCTGGAAAGGGGATTATACAGAAGATAAAATTTCAGCCTATCAGACTTTATATACGTGCCTGGAAACAGTTGCCAAACTGTCCGCTCCTATTGCACCGTTCTTTATGGATCAATTATTTCAGGACCTGAACAATGTGACAGGAAAAGAAAACTGTGAATCTGTACACCTTACAGACTTTCCGGTTGCTGATGAAAGCTTAATAGATCAGGATCTTGTAGAGAAAACCCATCTTGCACAGAACATTACAAGTATGGTATTCTCTTTGAGAAAGAAAGAAAATGTGAAAGTTCGTCAGCCTTTACAAAAAGTATTGATTCCGGCCTTGGATTCTAAAACTGAAGCTCAGATTTTAGCAGTGGCAGAATTAATTAAACAAGAAGTTAATGTTAAGGAATTGCAATTAATCAACGCCGAAGAAGCATCCCATTTAATTGTGAAACAGATCAAACCTAACTTCAAAGCTCTGGGTCCTAAGCTTGGAAAAGATATGAAAGTAGTTGGAAATGAAATATCTGAACTTTCATCCGAACAGATTTCAGTTTTGGAAAAAGAAGAAAAAATAGATATTCAGGGATATGAAATTACTTTGAACGATGTGGAAATTTCCACAAAAGATATTCCGGGATGGACAGTAACTTCTGACTCGAAGATAACTGTGGCATTAGATTTGACACTAACAGATGAGTTAAAATCCGAAGGGATCGCAAGAGAGTTCATTAACAGAATTCAGAACCTTAGAAAAGATAAAGATTTTGAACTGACAGACAAGATTAATATCTTTATAGAAGAGGGTACACCTTTTATTAAAGACATCCGGAAAAATGAACAATATATTTCTTCCGAAGTCTTGTCAAATAAAATAGAAATTGTATCTTCACTTTCAAATTTTAACGAAATCGAAATAGATGAAGTTAATTTTAAAGTAAATATTGAAAAATAAAAGTATTTAGTTATTGGATTATAAATTCCATTTCATAATTTTATTAAAAAGAAAAACAGTATGCAAGACGAAAGAGTACGATATAGTGACGCTGATTTACAGGAATTTAAGAAATTAATTCAAGAGAAAATTGCCAAAGCAGAAAAAGATTTGACTATGATCAATGAAAGTTTCATCAACGACCAGAATAATGGGACTGATGATACTTCTCCGACTTTCAAAGCTTTCGAGGAAGGAGCAGAAACTCTTAGTAAAGAACAGAATGCAATTTTAGCAGGAAGACAGGAAAAGTTTATCCGTGATCTTAAAAATGCTTTAATAAGAATTGAAAATAAGACTTATGGCGTTTGCAGAGTAACCGGAAAGCTGATTCCAAAAGAAAGACTATTAGCGGTTCCTCATGCTACTCTAAGTATTGAAGCGAAAAATATGCAGAAATAACCGAAAGGTTTATTCATACATTTAGGTTTATATCGTATTGTCTTAATACCTTATAAACCTAATTTTAATATATTCATCTCATGAGCGCATATTTGGTTTTGGGAATTGTCCTTATTATTGTATTAGGATATTTCAACAGGAAATGGATTAAAAATAAATTTTCTCCTGAAAAACATACTAATTATAATATTGACGATCAATTCAATTCAGATAGGCGCGAAAGAGAAAAAGAAATAGACAGACTTTTAGGCAAAATGGGTAAAAATGGAGTCAATGATCTGTCTGACAAGGACAGAAAAAGACTTGACGAACTGTCCAAAAAATAAAATACAAGCAGATAAAATTTAGAAATCTTGAAAAAAATCTTAGCCGTAACCTTTCTTATCTTATTAATTGATCAGGCTTCAAAAATTTATATAAAAACACACTTTAACCTGGATGATAGTATTTCTGTTTTTCCAGGATTCAGACTTACTTTTGTAGAGAATCCGGGAATGGCCTACGGTTTTCATTTCGGAGGTGTAATCGGTAAATATTTTCTTGTTATTGTACGTGTTTTCCTGATTGGAGGAATGGTCTATCTTTTTAAGAAATGGCTGGAAAGGGGTGAATCCAACTACCTGCTTATTCCAATGGCTATGATCTTTGCGGGTGCCATTGGAAATCTGATTGACGGAATGTTCTATGGGCTGATCTTCGACAGCGGAACCGTATATGATGCAAGTATTGACCGATGGATCGGTTATGGAGGTATTTCTAAAATCGTTCCCTTTGGGGAAGGATATTCAAGTTTTATGAGAGGCTGTGTGGTAGATATGCTTCACTTTCCCTTGGTAGACTGGTATGTTCCGGATAATATACCTTTAATAGGCGGGAAACATATAGAGTTTTTTAAGTATATTTTTAATGTTGCCGATTCTGCTATTACAATAGGAGCCCTTTTCCTTCTGATCTTTAGAAAAAAAGCCTTTCCGAACGGTCTTGAATTTTAAGAAGTATACTTATGAAAATTCTAAAAAATATTTTTAAATTCTTCCTGCTTCTTATCGTTGCAGGAATTATTTTTATTGTTTTTGCCAACTACAGTATCAAAAAACAGAGTGATCCATTTTTATTCACTAATACTGCAGATATTCCCAAAGCTAAAACCGCCTTACTTTTAGGAACAAGCAAAACGCTTAGTAACGGACAGCCGAATACTTATTTCGTAAATAGAATTCAGGCAGCAGCTGACCTTTATAAAAGCGGAAAGATTCAGTATATCATTGTAAGTGGTGACAACAGCCGGAAAAGCTATAATGAACCCGAAGATATGCAATTGGCATTAATACAATATGGGATACCTGAAGATAGGATTTTCCTGGATTTTGCCGGATTCAGAACGTTGGATTCCGTGGTCAGGGCTAAAGAAATTTTCGGACAGAACAAAATTATTATCGTATCTCAAAAATTTCACAACGAAAGAGCCGTGTTTTTAGCCAAACAAAATGGAATGGAAGCTTATGGCTATAATGCAGCTGATGTTAATAAATATGCAGGCTTTAAGACCAATCTCCGTGAATATTTAGCAAAGACAAAAGCCTATTGGGACCTGCTATTGGGGGTTGAACCAAAATATGGAGGAGATAAGATTTTAATTCCATAGATTTTTTAAATCATCACAAACCTTGTAAATTTACAATTCAATTAATTATTATAAATATATTTAAACAATGTCAAGAATTCTTACCGGCATTCAAGCCACCGGAACCCCACACCTTGGTAATTTATTAGGTGCTATTATTCCTGCAATTGAGCTATCAAAACAGGAAGGCAATGAGTCTTTTTTATTTATTGCCAATCTGCATTCACTTACACAGATTAAAGATGCAAAAGAACTGAAACAGAATACCTACGAGATTGCTGCGGCTTGGCTTGCTTGTGGATTAGATACTGAAAAAACATTCTTTTACAGACAAAGCGATATTCCTGAAACCTGTGAACTATCTTGGCATTTATCATGTTTCTTTCCTTATCAGCGTTTAACCCTGGCCCATTCTTTTAAAGACAAGGCAGACAGACTCCAGGATGTGAACGCGGGACTATTTACTTATCCCATCTTAATGGCTGCGGACATCTTATTATATGATGCTGAAATAGTGCCCGTAGGAAAAGACCAGCTTCAGCACTTGGAAATCGCCCGTGACGTAGCTTCAAGATTTAATAATCAAATGGGTGAAGTCTTTGTACTCCCTCAGTCTGAGCTTCAGGAAAACACAAAATATGTTCCCGGTACAGATGGGCATAAAATGTCTAAATCCCGTGGAAATATTATCAATATATTCTTACCTGAAAAAGAATTAAAAAAACAGGTAATGAGTGTAGAAACAGATTCTAAATCACTGGAAGAGCCCAAAGATCCTGAAACAGACAAAGTTTTTGCTATTTATCAGCTAATTGCAACTCCGGAGCAGACAGAAGAATTAAGAGCTAAATACCTGGCTGGAAACTTTGGTTATGGCCATGCTAAAACTGAGCTTCTGAATTTGATCCTTACCAGGTTTGCCAAAGAAAGAGAAAAGTTCACTTATTATATGGAACACCTTGATGAACTGGAGGCAAAACTGCAGGAAGGAGCTGAAAAGACTAGAGTGATTGCCCATCAAACCATGAAAAGAGTAAGAGAAAGTTTAGGAATTTAATATCAGCTTTTCTCAATATACAGCAAAGCCCTTCACCTGAAGGGCTTTGTTTATAAGAATTCTTTTATCTGTAAAAGATGCTGGATAGCTTTCAGGCCTTTCTCCTGCCTATTTTCTTTATAAACATCAAAGAAAATAACATCCAGACCAAAGTTTTGGGCTCCCACTACATCCGCAATCCAATCATCACCGATCAGTATACTTTCTTCTTTTTCTGCTTTAGCAATATCTAAAGAATATTCAAAGATCCTGGCATTAGGTTTTCTTACTCCCACTGAGTCTGCACTCGTTATACTATAAAAATATTTATCTATACCTGATAAAATGCATTTTCTTTCTGTTACTTCCTGAAATCCATTGGAAATAATATGCATCGTATACTTTTTAGATTTCAGATATTCTAAAATATATTCAGCGCCTTCTACCAGTTCGTTATGATTAAGGATTTTATCCAGAAAATGTTCTTCAAAAAACATAGCCAAATCTTCATCATCAATCCCAAAGTGTTTAAATGTATCATAGAAGCGATGCTTTCTCAGATATTCTTTATCAATAAGTCCGTCTCTTATCTTCTCCCAGAGCTCTTCATTGATATCATGATATACAGTATGAAATTCTTCAAAATCAATAGCATATTTCAAAGCAATTTCCTGTTTTCCAAAAAGTTCTTTTATCGTTAGGTAAGCGTTTTTACGGTGGTCCCAGAGAGTATTGTCCAGGTCAAAAAAAATGTGCTGAATTTTCATACAGCACAAAATTAATAATTTTAATTTTTGGAAATCGGATAATTTCTCGTTTTAGTTTTAACTACATCTAGATTTTTTGAAAAATTCAGTAAAAAATCTATAGTTTGTTTCTTAGGTTTCAAAGTTTTAACTTTTAAAGAGTCATTTTTTCTCATACGCGAAAATATGTTTTCTTTAAAACGTAAAACA
>NZ_JALAHD010000208.1 GCF_022712095.1 Chryseobacterium sp.
ATCATACTCAAATCCTTTACCAATCATAAATTTTATGGCTCTAGATTTTTTCTGATATTCTTTTAATTCTTTTTGTTTAGAAAAATAATCATCATATATCTTTCTTATTACTTTCCGATAATCCTCCTCATCAATTTCATCAAAACATCTGGCAATTAATTTTTCAGCAACCTGCTTTTGCTTAAGATTTCCTTTTATTTTATTTCTTCCCCAGTTTTTAATATAGAACTTTCCTCTTATATAACTTCTGACAAAGCGTTCTTCATTTAAAAAATTCTCTTTTAAAAGGTACAAAATGATTTCTTCCTTAGCCTCCGGAATTAACATGAATTCTCTCATCTTTTGTTCTACTTCCGCATGACAACGGTCCTGATAAACACAATAGCTGACAAGTTTCTGTTTGATTTCATCAAAAGTGAAAGATTTTTTTTCCATAATCCTATAATGAAAAAAGAATGGACAGGTCTGTCCATTCTTTATATTTTCAATTTAAATTGTTATTAATAATTAAACAAAGCCTTACCCTCCATTAATTCATTTACCTTTTTTCTAACTCCTGTAAGGATATCTTCATTTTTAATATTATCTACCACCTCAGAGATCAATTCTGCTATAGAATCCATGTCCTGCTCTTTTAATCCACGTGTTGTAATCGCTGCTGTCCCCAATCTGATTCCAGAAGTGGTAAATGGAGATTTATCATCAAAAGGAACCATATTCTTATTACAGGTAATATCTGCCTTTACCAAAGCTTTTTCTGTTTCCTTTCCGTTTACCCCTTTATTTCTAAGATCTACAAGCATTAAATGGTTATCTGTTCCTCCACTTACAATATCAAAACCTCTGTCGATCATCGCCTTTGATAATGCCTGTGCATTGGATTTAACTTGTTTAGCATAAGTTTCAAATTTCCCATCTAAAGCTTCCCCAAACGCTACAGCTTTACCTGCTATAACATGTTCAAGAGGACCTCCCTGAATTCCCGGGAAAACAGCACCATCCAAAACCTGACTCATCATTTTGATTTCTCCTTTTGGAGTTTTATGCCCATAGGTATTTTCAAAGTCTTTCCCCATCATAATCATTCCTCCTCTTGGGCCTCTCAATGTTTTATGAGTAGTGGTAGTTACTACATGACAATGTTCAAATGGAGAGTTCAATAAACCTTTAGCTACTAATCCTGCAGGATGAGCAATATCTGCCCAAAGGGTAGCTCCTATTTCATCAGCAATTTCTCTGAATTTAGCATAGTCAAGATCCCTTGAGTACGCAGAAAATCCAGCAATCAGCATCTTAGGCTTTTCTCTAAGTGCAACTTCTCTCATCTGATTATAATCGATAAGTCCTGATTCTTTTTCTACGCCATAAGAAACCACTTCATACTGAATTCCTGAAAAGTTTACGGCTGAACCATGAGTCAAGTGACCTCCCATTGAAAGATCCATTCCCATGATTTTATCACCAGGCTTTAAAACTGCAAGATAAATAGCTGCATTAGCCTGAGAGCCTGAGTGTGGCTGAACATTTACATAATCAACACCAAAAAGCTCTTTTGCTCTGTCAATTGCTAACGTTTCGACCTCATCTACTATTTCACAACCTCCATAGTATCTTTTACCCGGATATCCTTCAGCATACTTATTGGTCAACACACTTCCCATTGCCTTCATTACATTTTCAGAAACAAAATTTTCTGAAGCAATAAGTTCTACCCCATGGGTTTGTCTTTGTCTTTCTTTTTCAATCAGGTCGAAAATTATATCCATTTTTCTTTTAGTTTTTCAAATTTATCCCCCCAAATGTACGGAATTTCCCTATAGTTTTAAATATGGATAATCAGGATTTTTTGAATTCAGAATATGTAAACCGTTGAGATTTTAAAACTTTTCCTCTACAAGTTCTTTATTCACTACAGCTCCTGTAAAATTTCCCTGAGCGACAGCATTGGCAACAGATCTCATCATAGTTGTATTATCACCACAAGCAAATACTCCCGGAATATTGGTTTTCTGCATTCCATCAATTTTAAGATGACCATAATCCGTCAATTCACAGCCTAAATCTTCTGTATTTACATTTTGCTCAAAAGGAATTTTTGCATAAAGTACTTTAAGAGAAACTTCTTTTCCGTTTTTAAAAATCAATTTTTGAATCTGCCCGTTTTTATGTTCCATCTTTTCAATTTCATCTTCAATAATCTTAATGCTTCTTTTATTTAATTTTTCAAACTGTTCTCTGCTTAAGGTGGATTTACCATTAGTAAATAAAGTCAAATCTTCGGTTAAATTGAAAACCAATTTTGAAAAATCAAAAGCCATATCACCATTGGATAGAATTCCCGTCACTTCATTTTTCACTTCATAGCCATGACAATATGGACAGTGTAAAACAGAAATACCCCAACATTCGGCAAATCCATGAATATCAGGCATAATATCTTTAATTCCAGATGCCAATATTAATTTTCCAGCAAAAAACTTCCTGCCAGCTTTTGTCTCTACTTCAAAATCTTCAGAAGTTTTTTTCATTTTGAGCACTTCCTCATTGATAATTTTTATTGTAGGATACTTTTCCACTTGTTCTCTTGCCAAGTCTGAAATTTCTTTCGGAGTTTTTCCGTCGTGTGTAATAAAATTGTGAGAATGTGGAGTCTGTCTGTTACAAGGCTTTTCACCATCAATGATCAACACTTCCCTTAATGATCTCCCTAAGGACATTCCAGCAGATAATCCTGCATAACTTCCTCCTATAATGATAACTTCAAAATTACTTTCCATTACACGTTATTTTAATAATGGGTAAAGTTAATATAAATATTCATTAATGCAATAATGTTGCAATAATATCATTAAGTTTTATTGGCTCTCCTTTGGAAAATTTCGCCTGTCCTATTTCGTCTTTCAATTTTCCCAGCCTTTCACTCCTGTTCAATCTTTATCGAGACCATTGTTTTGATCCTAAAATATATTTTTATTATACTGATCATTCTATATAATATCTCTTACTTTGAGTTCAACAGTTGATTAATAGTATTTCTGAGCATACTCTTTACTACTATGAAATGAAACGGCATAATAGTATAAAAATATACATACCCAAGCCAATTATGAAAATGAACAACTGTCGTTAATGTAATTCGTTTCAGATTATTTTCTTCATTTGAAATTCTCATAGATAAATAGGCTTTCAAATGACTATCATTTAATAATAATACTGTTTCATTGGGTGTTTTATCTACTACAGAGACTATATTATAGCTTCCACCTTGCTTTATACACTCTATAAAACCATAGATACTTTCGTTATCAGCAGACTTTAGACCAAACGGACTTACAAGTATATTACGGATTTTAAACAGATTTCTAACCCATCCGTTTTCCATTCCCCAAAATGCAATTTGTAAATCATCTGGTGTGATGGTATCCATAAGAGGAACCTTACACTCAAACACATCTGAATAGTTAGCCGGAAGATATTTACTAACTACAGATTCTTTATCTATAATTGTCTTTCTTATTTTCATTGATCAATAGAATGATGTTTATAAAAAGTTTCTAAATCTTCCTTTGGAAGAGTAGGTAATAAATATTGTAAACCTATCAATGTTCCATACCTTAGCAGAGCACTGTGTTTACTTTCTTCCACTCCACAACCTAATTGAATATTTAAATTGAAAAGATATTCCAGACGCATTGCATCTACCTTGGCTAAATAGTGCTTAACAGTCAAATTAGAAAAACTCCATGCACGGATGACAGATTCCATTCCATATGAAGCAGAATATGCCAAGTAATTTAATAGATTTTGTTTCTCATTAGCATCGGCTAATTGTTCTGTCTTTTTGATGAAATCAGTAGTATTTATTTCTTGCCAGTATTTCATCAGGGCATCAATATACATTTCTATATTTTTGAAATGATGATAAAATGAGCCTTTGGTAATTTTCAATAAAGAACAAAGATGATCAATAGTAATCCGCTGATACCCGTCGTTTATTAATACTTCCAATCCTTTTTCCAGCCAATCTGTTTTTTCCGTTTTTTTCATTTTTTATTTTTCTTTTACATACCATACAATATGGTATGTAAATATAAGTATATTTATTGAAATGAATTTAATCAAAAAAATCCCGGAATTTCTTCCGGGATTACACTGAATTTATAGTGTTAGTTTATTATTTCTGTTTTGCTTTAAGCTCTTCTTTATCTTTATCCGAAGGATTCCAAACTTTCACTTCCGAATCTTTTGTAATCCCGGAAAGAATCTGAACGTTGATCCCGTCACTAGCACCCAGCTTTACATAAACCTTTTTAAATTTTCCATCAGGCTGTTTTACCTCAACAAATGGAACATCTTTTCCTTTATTTTTCTCATACTGTACCAATGATTCATCCAATAACAGGGCATTTTTCTGAGAACTTAAAACAATTTCTCCATTCGCAGAGAAACCTGCTCTGATATATTCGTTGTTTGGATTATAAACATCTCCTTCTACCGGGAACTTAATCGTTCCATTGTTATCTTTTCCTTTTGGCGCAATCATAGTCAATCTTCCGGAGAACTTCTTGTTCTGTAAGGCTCCGATAACGATATTCATATCCATTCCCTGCTGTAGCTTTCCTGCCTGAGCTTCATCAATTTCTCCTTCAAAGATCAATGAATTAAGATCTGCAATAGAACAAATTGTAGTTCCGGCATTAAAAGAATTAGCTTCAATCACCTGACTTCCTACCTTTACAGGTACTTCTAAAACAGTTCCGGCAGCTTTAGAACGAATCTGTGTTGTAGCCAGATTCTGTAATTCAGGAATCACACCCGTTTTCACAATCTGCAAGTTCTTCTGGGCAGTTGCCAATTGCTGATATGCATTTTTAAGAGCCTGATCCATTGAATATAGCTGTTGTTGAGAGTTAAGATACTCCTGCTTAGAGATTACTCCTTGATTATATAATTTCTGCTGCATAGCAAACTGCTTCTGCATATTATCCACATTCATTTTTGCATTATTAATCTGCAACTGGGAATTCTGAACATTTTGCTGGGCATTATTCACTTCTGCTACATTGGGAATGATCCTCACAGTAGCAATAAGTTGTCCTGCCGCCACCTTATCTCCTTCATCCACTAAAATCTTATCGATAATTCCGGCGATATTAGGTTTGATTTCAATTTCTTCTTTGGGAACAATTTTTCCTGTGGCCATCACTTTATCATCCATATTCTGAACGGTAGGTTTTCTGGTTAGGAAAGCTTCACTTTCTTTAGAATTGGATTTGATAAGATAACTTATACCGGAAAACAATGCCAGTAACAACAAAAGTCCTAAAAATATATAAATGACTTTTTTCCAGCTAAACTTCTTTTTCATGTATCTAGTTTATTTATTTTAATATTGATTATTTTAAATAATTATTCTGTTCTCAGCGCTTCAATCGGACGGATCTTAACGGCTCTCTGTGCCGGGATCATTCCTATGATTAATCCAAGAATTACCATTACAGCCATTGCTCCAAATACGTTTCCATAATTAACGGTAGGATTATAAAAAGGAAAGGCATCCTGATTCTGAGTTACCGTATTCAGAATCATAAGAAGGAAGATTCCGGAAATAAATCCAATTAATCCAGATGAAAGCGTAATAACAACACTTTCCAACAGTATCTGATTCCTCACTTCGGAGGGCTTGGCTCCTAATGCTCTTCGGATCCCTATTTCTTTCGTTCTTTCTTTTACAGTAATTAATAAGATATTGGAAATAGCAATTACTCCCGCAAGAATGGTTAAAGTTCCTACAACAATGGTAAGAAGCTGCATTCCGCTTAAGAACCCTGTTAGCTTTCCAAATTCTTTTCCAAGATTGAAACTTCCGAAGGCATTCGTATCTTCAGGAGAAACCTTATTTTTAAGCTTAAGAGTCTGTTTTATTTTCTCTTCTACGACATTCAGATCAGCATTAGGTTTACTTACAATAGCAAACATATCGATCTCATCTCCGGCATTATACATTTTAGTATAAGTAGAAAGTGGAATAAACACTGTACGGTCATTCTCAAAACCACCCCCTTTCTTTACCCTGAAAACTCCGACAATATTGAAGAAAATACCTTTTATATTAATGGATTTCCCTACCGGGTTTTCTTTCTTTTTAGCATCAAAAAAGTTGTTATATACCTCTTCCCCTATTACTGCTACATTTTTATTTCCCGAAACATCAGCATCATTGATATAGCGTCCGAAAATAAGTTTCTTTTCTGATATCTTATTTCCCACAGGATAATCTCCCGTAAGAGAATAGGTAGCATTTTTACCATTTCTTGACATAGATTCTCCTGCTGTCCCTGTAAAACTCCCTCTCGCATTTTGTGGAGATATATAATCTATTTCCGGAATTTTATTCTTCAGCATTTCAATATCCGGCAGATTAAGGTGCAGATTTCTTCCTTTTGGAAAACCATCATAGGGAATAGAAGTATTCTGTGCCCATAAAAAAATAGAATTGGTAGCAAATCCTGAAAATAATTTATTAAAACCATTTTCCATTCCTTTTGCGGCGCCTAACAATGTCACATATAAAAACATTCCCCATCCTACTCCAATCATGGTAAGGAAAGTACGGAGTTTATTATTTTTCAGTGAATAATAAATTTCCTGCCAGGTATCTTTTTTAAATAAGATGTTCACTTCTAGTTTGGGTTATAAGTTATTTAATCAATTTTATCTCACCTCAGGTTAATCCTGTTATTCTGTTCTTAAAGCTTCGATAGGTTTAATTTTGGAAGCTCTGTATGCAGGTACGAATCCGGCTATAAGACCTGAAAATACCAAAGCGATAAATGCCATAAAAATTTCGCCTCCACCTACACTCGGGTTGACAATAAAGAACTCTTCGAGCCTGTTTCCTATCAGGTTTAAGGCAAGTACACCCAATCCTACTCCTATCAATCCGGAAACTACTGTAATCACAACACTTTCCTGAACAATCAGTGCTACAATACTCTTAGGTTTAGCCCCGATTGCTTTTCGGACTCCTATTTCTTTGGTTCTTTCTTTTACAATATACACCATGATATTACTGATACCAATAATTCCTGCTAATAGAGTTCCCAACCCAATGAAAGTAACAATCCCTGTAAGAACTGCCATAAACACGAAAGTATCATTCATATTCTGGGCATTATTCCATATACGAACAGCATTTTCATCATCGGGAGATACATTCTTTCTTGCCTTTAATTGATCTTTAAGCTCATCCCCATATTTAATAGCCTCCTGAGGACTAAGGTTTTCATTATAAGCAATATATACTGTACTTACTGTATCAGATCCCTTTTTCATTTGTTGCAAAGTGGTGATAGGAACAGTAATATGCCTTTCGTCCCAGTCTCCTCCATCATCAGAAAAGACTCCGACCACTTTAAACATGGTTCCGTTTATATCAAGATCTTTTCCTACAGGACTCCCGTTTTTAATAAGGTCCCTCTGTACCATTCTCCCGATCACTGCAACATTTTGCTTACGTTCAAGATCATTGGGAGTAAGATATCTTCCTTCCAATATTTTACGGTTTTCTATATATTGTTCTCCCGTATCTGCTCCGTTAATTTGATAACTTCCACTTTCTTTCCCATATTTAACCATTAAATTGGAAGTGTATCTTGGAGTAGAATATCCTACTTTTTCTTTATCTGAGCCAATGAGGAAATCATAATCGTCATTATTCATGGTAACCGTTCTGTCAGATTGAAGTCCGTTATAAGCAACAGTTGTCTTCCCTGTAAAAATTGAAATAAGATTTTGGGCATCTCTTGCAAAACCTTGTGTAAATGCATTTTGAAGACCTTTTCCAATTCCAAATAAAACGATAAAAATAAATAACCCTAAAGCCACTGTAAAACCTGACAGGACAGTCCGCAATACATTACTGCGAATAGAACTGAATATTTCCTGCCAACGATCTAAGTCAAACATGTTATTAATTTAAGTATTAAAATCTGGCTTCTATAAAACAATTTGCTTTATGAATTCATCACTTTCTATAATTCCGTCTTTAAGCACCACATTTCTTTTAGTCTGGGCAGCAACATCAGGTTCATGAGTAACTACTATAATGGTTTTTCCATCATTATTAATCTCCTGAAGTAGTTTCATAATATCAAACGTTGTTTTGGAATCCAATGCTCCGGTAGGTTCATCGGCAAGAATTACTTTAGGATCTGTAATAAGAGCACGGGCAATAGCAACCCTCTGCTTCTGTCCTCCTGATAATTCATTCGGAAGGTGATTCGCCCATTGTCCTAAACCTACTTTTTCAAGATATTCCAGTGCTTTCTGATTTCTTTCTTTCCGGGGAACGTTCTGATAGTACAAAGGTAATGCTACATTATCCAATGCCGTTTTATATCCTATAAGATTAAAAGACTGGAAAATAAAACCTAAAAACTTACTTCTGTATTCAGCAGCTTTCACCTCTGATAAATGCTCAATAGGAACATTATCCAGTTCGTAAGTTCCTGAATCCTTTTCATCAAGTATTCCTATGATATTAAGCAACGTAGACTTCCCTGATCCCGAACTTCCCATAATGGAGACAAATTCCCCTTCGGAAATATTTAGGTTTATACCTTTGAGAA
This sequence comes from Chryseobacterium sp., assembly GCF_022712095.1. Lineage (GTDB taxonomy): Bacteria > Bacteroidota > Bacteroidia > Flavobacteriales > Weeksellaceae > Chryseobacterium. The sequence continues at coordinate 8,631 of NZ_JALAHD010000208.1, forward strand.
CATGCAACTTACTTTTGCCTGTATCATATGATTTATGTAAATTCTGAATTACTAACATTAAGTGATTTCGATTTTAATACTCAATAAGTAGTAGATAATTCCAATTTGTTACAAGAATAATAATTTCTGTCAGTAAATCATTGTTTAACATAAAACTAACTAATTAACAGAATTTTACAAAATATTGTTTAATCTACAACCTTGAATTTTGAGTATTTATTTTCTTAAGTACCGTCTATCTCCATATCAGAGCAAGATTCGTGTAAATGTGGAAAACTTTTAGACTTAAAACTCAGTTAATTAGTATTTCTCCCTTTCAGAATCAGATCTAGTTTTCTAACTTTGTGGTTCACGTATGATAAAAAATACATTAGTATTCTGTTAATAAATCTAAAGCCTAAACAGCTAAAAACCAGAAAATTAGAATTGTATAAACCTTTATCCACAGTGATCTGATTTTTAATAATAAAAAGACATTTAATATGGGAATTTTTGATAAAAGAATAAGCTATAAGCCGTTTGAATACCCTGAAGTTCTTCAATTCATTGAAGCAATTAATAAAGCATACTGGGTACATTCGGAAGTGGATTTTACTGCAGATGTTCAGGATTTTCATTCGCAGCTGGAGCCTCATGAGAAAAATGCTGTTAAAAATGCACTTTTAGCCATTGCTCAGATTGAAGTATCGGTGAAATCGTTTTGGGGAAATTTATATCACCATCTTCCTAAACCGGAACTAAACGGATTGGGAGCGACTTTTGCAGAATGTGAATTCCGTCACTCTGAAGCTTATTCGCGTTTATTGGAAGTCCTGGGTTATAATGAAGAGTTCACCCGCGTGATTGAAGTTCCTGCAGTTAAAAAAAGAATTGAATTCCTTTCCAATGTTCTTAAACATGCGAATTCTACGACTCCAAAAGAATATGTCTCTTCTTTATTATTATTCAGTATTCTTATTGAAAATGTATCTTTATTCTCTCAGTTTGCTATTATTCTGTCCTTTACACGATTCAAAGGGTTTATGAAGAATGTTTCCAACATTATTGCATGGACATCAGTAGATGAGCAGATTCATGCAAACGGGGGCATTTACTTAATCAATAAAATCCGCGAGGAGCAACCTAACCTATTAACAGATTCTGATATTGAAGATATTTATACTTTAGTTGATCAGTCTGTAGAGCTAGAAGGTGAAATTTTAGACTGGATCTTTGAATTAGGAGAATTAAGCAACTTCTCAAAAGAAGATCTTATTAACTTCATGAAGTATCGAGTGGATGACAGTTTGAAAAAGATCAATATGGGAACACGTTACAATATTTCTCCGGAACAATACCGCCCTTTAATGTGGTTTGAGGAAGAAGTATTCGCTAACAGTTTAGATGATTTCTTTGCAAAAAGACCGGTAGACTATACTAAGCATGATAAAAGTATTACTGCAAACGATTTATTCTAAAAGTTATGGATTTTAAAGTAGGTGATGTTGTACAATTGAAATCAGGTAGTCCTTCTATGACTATCGTGGAGATTTTCAACAACCACAGTATGGCAAGCTGTACATGGTATGATTTTGCAACCAATAGCTGGAACAGAGAAAATGCTTTTCCCTTAATCGCTTTACAATTGGTAAATCCTAAGGATTAAAAACTTATTCACTAAGCTGAATTCAATGAAGAAGGATATGAAGTTTTGACAATTATCTCTCCATTACAGAAGTGATAATGGGTGGATTGTAATCATTCCCTTGACTATTTAAATTAAAAAAATACACAAAATTCCTGAACATTTTTCTACAATAAAATATGTTTGGGAATTTGAAAATATAGAAACTATGGAAGAACAAGAGACAAATATATGGTGGCTTAATGAAGAGTCCGAGCAAATGCTCAACAGAGGATATCTACTGAAGGGAGAAACAGTAGAAGGAGCAATCGACAGAATTACTTCAGCCGCTGCCAAAAAACTATATAAGCCGGAATTACAACCTGCTTTTAAAGAGATGATCACAAAGGGATGGATCAGCTTTTCTTCTCCGGTTTGGGCTAATATGGGAACCCAGAGAGGGTTACCTATTTCCTGTTTTAACGTTCACATTCCGGACAGCATTGAAGGCATTACCCACAAAATGGGTGAAGTGATCATGCAGACCAAAATCGGAGGGGGTACATCCGGATATTTCGGAGAACTTCGTAACAGAGGTACTGCCGTCACAGACAATGGTAAGTCTTCAGGAGCTGTATCTTTTATGAAACTATTCGATACTGCAATGGATGTGGTTTCCCAAGGTGGTGTAAGAAGAGGAGCATTTGCAGCTTATCTGGATATTGATCACGGAGATATTGAAGAGTTCTTATCCATTAAAGATATCGGAAGTCCTATTCAGAACCTATTCTCTGGAGTATGCGTACCAGACTACTGGATGCAGGATATGGTGAATGGAGATATGGAAAAGCGTAAAATCTGGGCAAGAGTATTGGAAAGCCGCCAGCAAAAAGGGCTTCCATATATTTTCTTTACCGATAACGTTAACAGAAATAAGCCTCAAGTATATAAGGATCTTGGACTGCCTATTAACGCAAGTAATCTTTGTTCTGAAATTATGCTTCCTTCTTCAAGGGAAGAATCATTTATCTGTTGCTTATCTTCTATGAATTTAGAATTATATGATGAGTGGAAAGATACCGATGCAGTGAAACTAGCCGTTTATTTCCTTGATGCAGTATTATCAGAATTTATTGAAAAAACTGAAGGAAACTATTATCTTCACGGGGCAAGAAATTTCGCAATGCGTCACCGTGCTCTTGGATTAGGTGCATTGGGTTACCATTCTTACTTACAAAAAAATATGATCCCGTTTGAAAGTTTCGAGGCGACACAGTTTAACGCAAGAGCTTTCAGACATATTAAAGAGCAGGCAGAACAGGCATCAAGAGAATTAGCCAACATATATGGTGAACCTGAATTATTAAAAGGATACGGGATGAGAAATGCCACTTTATTGGCAATTGCTCCTACTACATCCAGTTCAGCCATTTTAGGACAAACTTCCCCGGGAATCGAACCTTTCTCTTCTAATTACTATAAGGCCGGATTAGCAAAAGGGAATTTTATGCGTAAAAATAAATACCTTGCCAAACTTCTTGAAGAAAAAGGAATTGATAATGAGGAAACATGGAGAACTATCATGTTGAATCACGGATCTGTACAGCACCTTAATGAATTTACCGACGAGGAAAAAGCAGTATTCAAGACCTTTAAAGAAATTTCTCCTATGGAAATTATTTCTCAGGCTGCTCAGAGGCAGCAGTATATTGATCAGGCTCAATCATTAAATCTGCAAATTCCTTCCACAATGCCGGTAAAAGATGTTAACTATCTTTATATTGAAGCATGGAAAAAAGGAGTGAAAACACTATACTACCAGAGAAGTTCTTCTGTATCAAAAGAAATGATGGTTAATTTCGTTTCATGTACCAGTTGTGAAGCTTAATTCAATTTGAATTTATCAATAATTAAAATAAATAAAAGCACGTTTGAAACGTGCTTTTATTTTATCCAGCCTGTTCTCATCTCAACATTTACATAACTTTATAGTATATTTGTTAGTATTAACTCCTAAAAACGTCAAATATGAAATTCGGACAAGTAGAAGATCCTTCGAAAATAGATTTCACATTACCTCCGGACCATCCCAGGACTATAGAAATATTAAAGCAGAATAAAAAAGGTTTGGAAAACATCTCTATCGGATGTGCCAAATGGAATAAAACAGATCTTAAGGGGTTTTATCCTCGGGGAACAAAAGATGAATTAACTTATTATGCTACCCAGTTTAATGCTATAGAGCTTAATGCCACATTCTATGGGATGCCTACACCAGACCAGGTTATAACCTGGAAAGATAAAACTCCGGATAATTTCAAATTTTTCCCTAAAATTACAAATACGGTTTCTCATTTCAGAAGGCTAATTGATGTAACAGAACCTGTCACGCAATTTGCTACTTCCATTTTAAATTTTGATCAAAAGCTGGGAATGGTATTTTTACAACTGCATGATAATTTTAAACCTAAAGATTATGACCGGTTAGAAAAGTTTGTTAAAGATTGGCCCAAAGAAGTTCCTTTAGCAATTGAACTCAGGAATACGGAATGGTTTACGGACCAGAATGTTTTCGATACAACATGCGAACTTTTTGAAGACCATAATATCACTAATATCATAGTAGATACTGCAGGAAGAAGAGATATGCTGCATATGCGCCTTACAACACCTAATGTATTTATCCGCTATGTAGGAGCTAATGCCGAAAGCGATTATGAAAGACTGGATGACTGGTTAGAGCGTTTAACTACGTGGAAAAAAGAAGGGCTTCAGAACCTTTATTTCTTTGTTCACCAGAATATTGAAAAGGCCTCACCACTTCTATCAGCCTATTTCATTAAAAAGATGAATGAAAAATGGAAAACAGATCTACAGATTCCTCAAATGGCTGCTGAAAGCACAGGAACATTATTTTAATATAAAAACAAAAAAGCTCTTAATAATTAAGAGCTTTTTATTATTTATTTCTTCTGAATAATAATACAAGATTAAGAAAAACCAGGAGCAAGTCTAAAGCCACCCAGATTCCCAGCTTTACATTTTCATAATTATAGGTCTCGACCTGTTTCTTTGCTCTGTCTGATAAGTTAACACTCTGGTTGATGTAATTCTGGACCTCAATAATCTGATCAATATTTTTATTCGGCACCGAATGTTGTGAAAAATAAACCAGGTTTTTCTTTCCCAGATACCCCACAATCCAGTATTCATTGGACTTATCCATTTTCAGGTGTTCAGTTCTGTAATATTCCGGGCGGATCTTTCCGATGTGTTTAGTTTCCAAATGTCCGTTTTTATCCGGATTATTGATATTAATTACATAAAAATCCAGAGTTTGGGGAAGTTTATTGATCACCTGTAAAGCAACAGAGTCTTCTACAATTCCCACTGAGCTTTTCTTAATGAACCAATAAGTAAAAATGGAAATGGAAAACACCACCGTTATAATACGGAACAATTTAGCCCACTCCGCACCTTTTCCTGATTTAACCTTATATAGAAAAAGAGAAATTACAGATGTCAGAAATATAATAAAGATGATAAGTCCCATGCTGCAAATATACTGATTTAAGAAGTTTTACAGAAAACTCTCCTTAATCAACATTCCATTCTTTGTAAAACTGATCCAGAAACTGAAGCATATAGTCATGTCTTCCCTGAGCCATCTGCTTTCCCTTTTCCGTATTCATAAGGTCTTTTAGCAATAAAAGTTTTTCATAAAAATGGTTCACCGTAGTCCCATTAGACTTTTTATATTCATCTTTAGTCATATTAAGTTTGGGCTCAATATCCGGATGATACATCAGGTTATTTTTAAATCCTCCGAAATTAAATGTTCTTGCAATTCCTATGGCCCCGATTGCATCTAAACGATCTGCATCCTGAACAATTCTGAGTTCGATAGAAAGATTTTCAGGCGTTTCCGCTCTGTTTTTAAATGAGATATTCTGAATAACAAATAAAACCTGCTTTATGATATTCTCATCCACATTCTGACTTTCCAGAAAATCACGGGAAATGGTTAATGCTTTAGTTTCATCACCATTATGAAATTTAGGATCGGCAATATCATGTAATAAAGCTGCAAGTTCCACTACTTCATGGTTACAGTTTTCCTGATCAGCTATTTTTTTTGATAATTTCCATACTCTTTCAATATGGAACCAATCATGCCCTGCTTCTGCTCCTTCTAATTGTATTTTTACAAAATCTATTGTATTATCAATTACCGTTTTCATTTTTTATAATTCATTTAAAATAATGTCCCAAAGCTTTTTATTATAGCTTCTAAAAAAATTAACATGACCGATTTCTCCTTTTTCAGACTCATTTGTTTTTACCAGCCTATAAGTGGGCTTAAGATTAGGATAAGTATCTCCCAATAGACTTTTAACACCTTTATCTGTCAGCCATCCATCATCCTCTGCTCTTATCACAAAAACTTTCTGATTCAAGTCTTTAGAATAATCATCTATTTTCTCTAATAAACGGTTGGTTGATTTTTTATTCAAAATTAAAGTTCTCCAGTCATACGCACAATTTTTTGGCAGACTTTCTCCCAATCCAAACCAATGTGCCGGAAAATATCCTAATAACTGAGTCGTTAAGGGCTGTGCCACTCCAAATCCAAGGTAGGCTTCCACTTTAGTTCTCCATTTCAAATGCCCTACAAAAGCATTCTGAGTACCTACAAAAACAAATTCCTCAAATATATCCGAATCAGGATTCATTCCCAGTATTAAGGCACCTACTGAGTGTCCTAGACAATATTTATGATAGTCCGGAAACTTCCTTTTAATATAATCAGTCAATGTTTTATAATCTTCACTTCCCCATATCCTCATTGAAGCTTTGAAATTCTTCATTTTAGAAGGCTTGGAAAGACCTATTCCCCTGTAATCATAGGTAATCACTGTATATCCTTTTTCTGAAAGGTATTGGGCAAAAGAAAAATAGATTTGCTGTTTGACACCTGTTGCCGAATTAATAAGTAATAATTTATGATTACTTCGCTCAGGTAGAAACAAATGAGTAGCTATTTCGGTTTGATCTTGAGTGTAAAGTGTAATGCTTTCCATGGTTAAAAGAAAATTTCCACCCCTAAAGTGGAAATTTTACTTTTATGTTTACGTTAATCTTTTAATTTTCTATATGCAGCAAATAGTTTAAACAAAATCTGATTTTATCGGAAGCCCTGTTTGAGATCCTCTTTCTAGTGAAACCCTCGCAGAAACTTCATTACCAAATTTCACACATTCTTCAATAGAATTTCCATGGCATAATGCAATGGCAAAACCTGATGTGAAGGCATCTCCCATCCCCATCTTATGAATAGTATTATCGGTATTATTTCTGAAATATTTCATCTCTGTCCCATCAAAATAAATAGTAGAATTGGTATCATCTCTTACAAAAACTTTATTGAAATATTTTTTTAGAACCTCTTCCCTCTGATCTTCACCAAAAATAATATAAAGCTCACTGCTTTTAGCTACGATAAAATCTACCATATCCAAAATCTCTTCACTCAAGGGAATTGCAGGAGAAGCATATAGTCCTACTTTTTTGCCATATTTTTTTGCCTTTTGAATAGCATATTCCACTGTTTTACGGGAAACTTCAAGCTGGACAAGGACTAGATCCGTAGTATGGAAATACTTATCTGCAGCATCAATATGCTCCGGGCTTAAAAAATTATTAGCAGCAGGAATCACTACAATAGCAGCATTTCCGTTAGACGTAGTCACATAAGCAGTACCTGTCGCATCCTTATCTGTTTCTGCAACAAATCCCACATTCACACCTTCATTCACGAGATTTCTCATAATCTGCTGTCCCAGAGGATCCATTCCTACACACCCTATAAAATATACACTAGCCCCTAATCTTGCTGCACCCACAGCCTGATTTGCACCTTTTCCTCCGAAATAGTTACCTGATTTACGAGCCATAATTGTTTCATTGGGAGCCGGAAGTTTATCCGTCTCTAAAACGAGATCGATGGAAGAGCTTCCTACAACAATAATTCTGGGTTGTTCTGAAGAAAAGTTCATTGTGCTTTTAATATTATATTAGTTTTAACAAATTTAAAAAAAACTGAAGAGCTAAAAAACTTTAATTTAACTAATTTCAATAAATTCAGTTACTATTTTCACAGGCTGTCCTTCCTTGTCATAAGCAATATAACTTGCATAAAATCCCTCTCCATATCCTGCTTCAAACGCAAATATGGTTCCTGGCTGATTTTCTGAAGGTTTTAAAAAAGCATATTGGTCAATTGCTCCATTTTCATCAAAAAAATATTCATGGAAAAATTCTTCATAAATCCCCATAAAATCAACTCCTTTGCTATGGTATAATCTTTTTTCCAGCTGATTAAGACTTTCCTGAGTCTCTATATCCATAAAACAACCCATTCCACTGTCCACGGGATATCCGAAAACCTCACCTTCCTGCAGTTCATTAGTATCCTGACCGGGAACAGTCGCCAGTTTCCATTCTGCAATTGGTGAATGACTGAAAATAATTTCTGTATAAGCCACACAATTACTTTCTCTTTCTTTATGTAATAGAACAGAAAAATCACCTACGGGAAATACCGTTTCAAATGCCTGCATATCATTAGTAATTAAAGGATCACAAGCTATAAGCTTTCCACTGGTTAAATATATTTTTCCCACTTCAAAACTTTCTATAAGCGGGCTCTCCACAAAACTCCGGGAGAATAACTGCTCTATATTTTCTATGTGTTTCATTGAATTTAATAGATGGGTATTTTAAAAATTGTCAGACTTAGATTACTGAGCCTGACAATTCCAACTAAACTTATATATAAAAATTATAAACTTTTTAATTTTTCTTCTAAAATAGTGATTTTATCCTGAGCATCTTTTTGTTTCTTACGCTCCACTTCTACTACTTCAGGTTTTGCATTAGCCACAAACTTCTCATTGGAAAGCTTCTTTTCTACAGAAATCAGAAAACCTTTCAGGTATTTCAATTCTTCTTCGGTCTTCTTTTTTTCTTCGCCAAGATCTAAATTTTCACTTAACGGAATCGAAACCTCTACAGAACCTACCAGGAATGTAAAACTCGGCTTATCTGTTTTTTCTCCGAAGTGGATTTCAGAAACATTTGCCAGCTTTCTGATAACAGCTTCATTCATAAATGCTGAAGCATTAGTATAAATTTCCACTGCCTCTCTTGGCGAGATTCCTTTTGTCTGGCGGTAATTTCTAACTCCTGTAATCAGTTCTTCAGCAGTCTCAAAATTTTTAATAATTTCTTCACTGAAGTCACCTCCTTTTTTCTGTTGGGTGATCACCAAAGCTTCCTCCGCTTTTCTCTCTGAAATTAAATGCCATAACTCTTCTGTCTGGAATGGCATAAACGGATGTAAAAGTTTCATCAGTTCTTCAAAGAAAATAATTGTCTGCTGATATACTTCTTCTGAAATTCCCTCCCCATAATTAGGTTTAATCGCTTCAAGATAAGACCCGCAAAAATCATCCCAAATTAATTTATAAATCAAATGCAGCGCATCAGAGATTCTGAATTTCTCGAACTGCTGATCAATTTCATTAATCGTTTTATCAAGTTTATTCCCAAACCATTCAATTGCCTGCTGATCAGCTGAATTAGCTGATTTCCCTTCTTTTTTAAATCCTTGGATCAAACGGAAAGCATTCCAGATTTTCGTCATGAAATTTCTTCCCTGCAACATCAGGTCTTCATCAAAAAGAAGATCATTCCCAGCCGCTGAACTTAACAGAATTCCTACACGAACACCATCCGCACCATATTTATCCATTAATTCCAAAGGATCCGGAGAATTCCCTAAAGACTTGGACATTTTCCGACGTTGCTTATCTCTTACAATTCCCGTAAAATAAACATTCTTAAACGGAATTTCTTTTCTGTATTCCAATCCGGACATAATCATTCTGGCCACCCAGAAGAAAATAATATCAGGACCTGTTACCAAGTCTGAAGTAGGATAATAATACTGAATATCTTTATTTTCAGGATCTAATAATCCGTTAAATACGGAGATTGGCCACAACCAAGATGAGAACCATGTATCCAATACATCATCATCCTGTCTCAGATCAGAAGCAGTAAGCCCGGAATTATCAGATTTTTCCTTTGCCAGAGCTAAGGCTTCTTCCGGTGTTTCCGCTACAACGAAATCATCATCCCCGTTTCCGAAATAATAAGCAGGAATCTGCTGTCCCCACCATAGCTGACGCGAGATATTCCAGTCACGGATATTTTCCATCCAGTGTTTATAAGTATTTTTAAACTTTTCAGGATAGAACTTAACCTCATCATCCATTACTACGTCCAGAGCAGGCTTTCCAATTTCAGACATTTTTAAAAACCACTGAACTGAAATCTTAGGTTCAATTACAGCTCCCGTTCTTTCGGATGTTCCTACTTTATTTACATAATCTTCGGCTTTTAACAATAGATCTTTTTCTTCAAGTTCCTTAGCAATCTGCTTTCTCACTTCAAATCTATTTTTACCTGCATAATGTAACCCATACTCATTAAGATTACCATCATCATCCAATGCGTCAATAATTTTCAATTGATGCTTCTGTCCTATTTCATAGTCATTAGTATCATGTGCCGGTGTAATTTTCAAAGCCCCTGTTCCGAACTCAATATCCACATATTCATCTTCAATAATTGGAATGATGCGGTCTACAATCGGTACAATTACATTTTTACCTTTAAGATGGGCATATCTTTCATCACTAGGATTAATACATACTGCAGTATCTCCAAAAATTGTTTCAGGACGTGTCGTAGCTACTGAAAGATAATCTTCTGATCCTTCAATTTTATATTTAAGGAAATACAGTTTTCCGTTCTGCTCTTTGAAGATTACTTCTTCGTCAGAAATATTGGTCTTGGCTTCAGGATCCCAGTTGATCATTCTGTATCCTCTGTAGATCAGTCCTTTATTATATAGATCAACAAAACTTTTAATAACCTGCTGGGACATCTCGTCTTCCATGGTAAATCTTGTTCTGTCCCAATCACATGAACAACCCAGTTTTTTCAGCTGTTCAAGAATGGTTCCTCCATATTTGTGAGTCCAGTCCCAGGCATGTTTCAAAAATTCATCTCTGGTAATATCTGTTTTATTGACTCCTTCTGATTTCAGTTTAGCAACAACTTTAGCTTCAGTAGCAATTGAAGCATGATCTGTTCCTGGAATCCAGCAGGCATTAAAGCCCTGCATTCTTGCACGACGGACCAAAACATCCTGGATAGTATTATTCAACATATGTCCCATGTGTAATATCCCCGTAACATTTGGCGGAGGAATTACCAAAGTATATGGAGGTTTATTATTAGGCTCTGAGTGAAAATATTTATTTTCTAGCCAGTAACTATACCATTTTTGCTCTGTCTCCTGTGGATTATACTTTTCTGAAATCTGCATAAATTCTATTTCTTTAGCTTACAATTTGCAAAAATAGTTTAAACAAAAAAAATTTTAAGCATTAATTAAAATAATTTTTAACTTTGTTTCTTAATAATTATCTAACAAACATATTAACTCTCAAGAATATGAAAAAATTATTTGCAGGAATTGCACTATTCGGAACATTTGCTATAGCGGCTGCACAAACTATTACATTTGATAAAACGACTTACGATTATGGTACTGTTAAGCCTAGCTCTGACGGTACAAGATATTTTACGGTAACTAATACTGGGGACAAGCCTTTGGTATTATCAAACGTAAAAGCTTCTTGCGGATGTACAACTCCGGAATTCAGTACTGATCCTATTATGCCTGGAAAATCTGCTAAAATAAAAGTAGGATATAATACAGCAATCAATGGTGGATTCAACAAAATGATTGAAGTATTTTCTAATGACCCAGCAAACAGCAGAAGCGTAATCTATATCAAAGGTACAGTAGATGCAAACGCTCCTGAAGCAACTGCTGCTCAAACAAAAGCTGAACCTGTGGCTGATGCTAAAAAGGTTGCTAAAAAGACTAAAAAAGTAGCTTCTAAATAAGAAGCTACTTAAAAAAATAAAAAAACCGCCTTGATCAAGGCGGTTTTTTTATTACATTTATTCTATAATTAGATCATATGGACATAAATTTCTCAGACAATTTCTTAATCAAAGATAAATTCTCAATAAAAAAAGTTTCTACAGAATATAAAGGCGGGCTTACCAAGGAAGATGGAGTAAAAATGCTTCTTCAGGAAAAAGAAAAGCTTCATCAGCTTCAAGAAAAACTTTACGCTGACGGAAGTAAATCTCTTCTTGTTGTTCTTCAAGCTATGGATGCTGCCGGTAAGGACAGTCTTGTGGAACACGTTTTCGGAGGAGTAAACCCTCAGGGATGCAATGTTACCAGTTTTAAAACTCCAAGTTCCCAAGAATACTCCCATGATTTCCTATGGCGGCACTATCTGGCCTTACCTCAAAAAGGAATGATAGGTATATTCAATCGCTCTCATTATGAAAATGTACTTGTCTGTAAGGTTCATCCTGAATATAATCTTAATGAAAAAACATGGAAATCCGTAAAAGATTTTGACAAAAATTTCTGGGAAAACAGGTATGAAAGTATCCGAAATTTTGAAAAACATTTAGCTCAAAACGGAACCACTATCGTCAAGATATTTTTAAATGTTTCTAAAAAAGAACAGAAGAAGAGACTTCTAGACAGAATTAATGAAACAGATAAAAACTGGAAATTTTCTAGTGGAGATTTACCTGAACGTGCTTTATTTGATCAATACATGGAAGCTTACGAAACAGCAATCAATGAAACTTCTAAAGATTACGCTCCATGGTATGTACTGCCTGCTGATGACAAATGGTTTGCAAGAGTCGCTGCTATACAAATTATTATTGATACATTAGAGAAAATGAATTTACAATTCCCCCAACTTTCCGAAAAGGATCAACAGGGATTACTGGATGCCAAAAGACAATTGGAAAACGAATAATAAAAATCACGAGAAAATCTATAAGCCGGATTCTGTTCTTCTGAACGAAGTGCCTGTTATTTATCTACGTCTTACATTGCTGCAAAACTTGAGCTGATTACCCCTCGGCTTTTGGAGCGAGCAACTCCTATTCTCATTGCTGAAAAGAACCGATATACTTATCATTGCACCACAAAGAGTTTACCTGGTTTCACTACAGCCGAACTGTACTTGCTTTCTGTTGCACTGGTCCTACCCTCTCGGGTGACGGATGTTATCCGCTTTGCTGCTCTACGGTGTCCGGACTTTCCTACCCCTGTAAAACAGGAATCAACAAGCCAACTTTCTCGTGGCTGCAAAGATACGGCATAATTTGGAAATGAGTGTAAGACTGCATACTAATTAGCGATACAATCACATTCACTTTATTTAATATTCCTGATAAATAATATCTTATTACCTGTTCGTCAATTAATGCATTATTATTATCTTCGTGCCACATATATAAGTTAATTTGGATTTCAGGGAAAAAGAATTTGCTCAGCTTATCAAGGATAATCAAGGTTTGATTATCAAAGTATCCCGGCTGTACACTAATTCTCTTGAGGATGAAGAAGATCTGTTTCAGGAGATTGTTTTACAGCTCTGGAAAAGCTATGATTCTTTCAAAGGAAATTCAAAAATTACCACCTGGATGTATCGGGTAGCACTCAACACTGCTATTACACTTTTCAGAAAAAAAAGTAAAAGTCTTCCTACTAACGAATTGGATGTTAACCTCCGGGATTTCGTAGAAGATGATGATGATAAACAGCAACAAATCTCTCTTTTATATACAGTGATTAAAACCCTTCCTAATGTAGAAAGAGCTGTTGTAATGATGTACCTAGATGATTTACCTTACAAGGATATTGCTGAAAACCTCGGAATTACTGAGGTAAATGCGCGCGTAAAAATGAACAGATTAAAGAAAACTCTTAAAGAACAGATGGAAAAATATGCCTGATTTTGATTTAGACAGTTTTAAGAAAACATGGCAGGAACAGCCTGTTCAAAATAAATATGACAATAATGAGATCCTTCAAATGTTGAATAAAAAATCACGTAATTACGTGAAATACATTTTTTGGATCAGTGTAATTGAATTTTTATTCTTCACTATTATTGGATCATTTTACGTTCTTCAGGGAAAAGAATCGAATAGCTTTCTCAATGTTCTGGAAAAATTGGGGGCTCAGAAAACTCCTGAATTGGAGAGTTCCTTTGACCATATCTTTCTGGCTTTAAAAATCATCAGCCTATCTGTCACAGCTTACTTTATTTATCAGTTCTATCAAAACTACCGTAAAATAAAAATCGAAGAGAATTTAAAAGCTTTTATCACTAAAATCATACGCTTTAAGAAAACAGTCAATGCTTTCATTCTGATCAATATTGCCTTATTGATTGCTTTTACAGGTATTTTTACAGTATTTATTTTTTATATCTTAAACACTCAGCATATAGAAGTGACCAATTCCAGCCTTATAGGATTTCTGATAGGTATTGTTGTAGCGACAGGTTTAAATGTTTTATTGGTATGGCTTTATTATAAGCTGGTTTATGGAATTATTATGAGAAAGCTGGATAAAAACCTGAAACAGTTAAAAAATATTGATATTCAGGAAAATTAATTCAATAGAGGGTGACTCCTAAAGATTTATTTGCTAATTTTAATTATCCAAATAAAATCAATCTTTCATTATGGCATTAGCTTATGTGTCTGGAGCTTCAGATATTCCCCTACTAGGACAAACTATTGGAAATAATTTAAAAAATACAGCAGAAAAATATCCCGATCAGGATGCATTAATTTGCGTACATCAAAATTACAGGGCAACTTATAAAGAATTTTACGATCAGACCACAGCAGTTGCCAAAGCATTAATTTACCTCGGAGCAGAAGCCGGTGACAGGATCGGGATCTGGGCATCCAACCGGTATGAATGGGTTTTACTACAATATGCCACAGCGAGGATTGGCACTATTCTCGTAAATATCAATCCGGCATCCCGGACCCATGAACTGACTTATGTTCTTAACCAATCGGAAGTAAGATTTATCTTTTCTTCTTTACAATTTAAGACCAGTAACTATAAAGAAATGGTAGAATATGCCAAAGAGGTCTGCCCTTCTCTTGAAGAAGAATTTTTTTTCGATTATAACTGGGATTCTTTTTTAAAAGATGGAGAAGAGATTTCTGACCAAATATTGAATGAATTTGAAGAAAAAGTACAGTTCGATGACGCAGTTAACATACAATATACATCCGGAACTACAGGCTTTCCGAAAGGAGTTACGCTATCCCATCATAATATATTGAATAATGGATATTTCATCGGTATACGCCTGAAATACACTGAAAAGGACAGGGTATGCATTCCAGTGCCTTTCTACCATTGTTTCGGAATGGTCATCGGAAATATGGCCTGTACTTCTCATGGTGCCTGCATGGTCATTCCTAATGATAATTTCGATCCCGATATCACCCTGAAAGTAGTTTCAGAAGAAAAATGTACTTCCTTATACGGAGTGCCCACTATGTTTATTGCAGAGTTAGCATCTAAAAATTTCGATTCTTATGATTTTTCAACGTTAAGGACAGGTGTAATGGCAGGATCTGTATGTCCACCGGAAATCATGAAAAAGGTAGAAAACCTTATGAATATCAAAGAAATGAGTATTTGTTACGGAATGACAGAAACATCTCCGGTTTCCACTCAGACTTTGATCGGGACTCCACTTGAAAAACAGGTAAGCACAGTAGGAACTGTTCAGGATCATCTGGAAATAAAAATTATTGATGAAAATGGAAAAATTATTGAAAGAGGAGAACATGGAGAACTCTGTACCCGAGGATATTCTGTTATGCTAAAATATTGGAATGATCCGGAAAACACCAAAAAGGTACTGGACAGTGCCCGATGGATGCATACCGGAGACATGGCAGTCATGGATGAGGATGGTTATATTACAATTTCAGGAAGAATAAAGGACCTTATTATCCGTGGAGGGGAAAATATTTCTCCAAAAGAAATCGAAGACTTTTTATACGCATATCCTAATATCCTTGATGTTCAAATCATCGGTGTTCCAAGTGAAAAATTTGGTGAAGAAGTAATGGCGTGGATCAAAGTAAGAAAAGGCTTTAATGTTTCTGAAGAAGAATTATTAGAATATTGCAAAGGAAAAATTGCCCATTATAAAGTTCCTAAATTCTGGAAATTTGTCGATGAATTTCCTATGACCATTTCAGGAAAAATAAGAAAGGTTGAAATGCGGGAAATTTCTATTCAGGAATTGGGTTTAGAAAGTTTTAAGCACCGTTCAGGACAATAAATAAAAAAGCATTTCGTTTTGAAATGCTTTTTTATTTTTATAATTCTTATAACTCTTTTCTCAGCCTTGCAACCGGAATATTCAGTTGTTCTCTGTATTTTGCGATAGTTCTTCTGGCGATATTGTATCCCTGCTCTTTTAAGATAACAACCAGGGCATCATCCGTTAGAGGTTTTCTCTTATTCTCTTTATCAATTACTTCCTGAAGATGGGTTTTAATCTCCTTAGTCGAAACTTCTTCTCCATCATCATTGGTAAGGCTGTCCGAGAACAGATCTTTAAGGTAAACAATTCCATTAGGCGTATCAGCATATTTACTTTTTACTACTCTGGAAATAGTTGAAATATCAAAACCTGTGATGTCAGCAACATCCTTCAGAATCATTGGTTTTAATGATTTTTCATCTCCGGTAAGGAAATAATCTTTCTGAAATTTTACAATAGCGGTAATAGTCTGCAATAATGTATTCTGACGTTGATTAATGGCATCAATATACCATTTTGCCGCATCCAGCTTTTGTTTAATAAATAATGCTGCCTGCTTATGTTCTGCAGAATTTTTATCATGTGAATAGGTCGATAAAATATCTTTATATTCTTCAGAAACTCTTAAAGTGGGAGCATTTTTACTATTCAATAGAGGAACAACCTGTCCGTCTTTTACCTGAATAACAAAATCCGGAATAATCTCCTGATTAATGGTGATCGTCTGTGTATCAAAATTACCCCCTACTTTCGGAGATAATTTGGAGATTTCTTCCAATGCATCTTTCAGGTCTTCTTCCTCAATATCATACTTCTGTATGATTTTATTATAATACTTATTTGTTAAAGCATCAAATTGGTGTCTCAGAATATTGGCAGCCAATGAAACTGCTTTATCTGAACTCACCTTTTTTTCAATCTGTAAAAGAAGACATTCCTGTAACCCTCTGGCACCAACCCCTGACGGATCTAACTTTTGTATATAGTTTTCGAGAATATCTTCAACTTTCTCTTTGGTGGTATAAATCCCCTGTGAAAAAGCAAGATCATCTACAATAGATTTAATTTCCCTTCTCAGATATCCATCTGTATCTAAATTCCCGATAATATATTCTGCAATTTTTACATCTTCTTCACTGATGTTAATAAGGTGTATCTGCTCCAAAAGATAATCATACAGTGACTGGCCTTCCGTTAAGAGGCTTTCATTATCGAACTCTTCGTCATCCGGCGAATAATTACTCGATGCTGTCTTATAGCTGGGCTCATCATCATAAAGGTATTCATTAACATCAAAGTCTGTTTCAATACTTTCTGTTCCCTCACTTTCATAAGCATCTTCCAAAGAGGAATACTCATCATCTTTGGACTCTTCCTTTACAATTTCCAAAGCAGGGTTCTCTTCCAGCTCTCTCTCCAGTTCCTCTTCAAATTCCAATGTATGAAGCTGAATCAGCTTCATTAACTGAATCTGTTGAGGAGCTAACTTCTGTCCTAATTTGAGTTGTAAGTGTTGTTTAAGCATATTATAATATACATCTATCCCACGAATTTAATAAAATTCTCCGAGAAAAATAACATTTAGCACGATTTTTGCTTTAGTTAACATAATGTAATAAACTATTGAAAAATAAAAAAAGCCTTCAACCATTGTCGAAGGCTTTTTTTTATATTATTAAAACTCTGCGCTTTTGGGTGTTCTTGGGAAAGGAATTACATCTCTGATATTGGTCATTCCTGTAACAAAAAGTACCAATCTTTCCAATCCTAATCCAAATCCTGCATGTGGAACTGAGCCGAATTTACGGGTATCCAGATACCACCATAACTCATGCTCATCGACATGCATATCTGCCATTTTCTGTTTCAAAACATCTAATCTGGCCTCTCTCTCTGAACCTCCGATAATCTCACCGATTCCAGGGAATAACACATCCATTGCTGCAACCGTTTTATTATCTTCATTCAGCTTCATATAGAATGCTTTGATCTCTTTCGGATAATCAAATAAAACTACCGGGCATTCAAAATGTTTTTCAACTAAATATCTTTCATGCTCAGACTGTAGGTCTGTTCCCCATTTTTCAACAGGATAAACAAATTTTCCTTTTTTATTCTCTTTTGAATTCAGAAGAATTTCAATAGCTTCCGTATAGCTTACTCTTTTAAAGCGTTTAGTAATTACATTCTGAAGTTTTTCCAACAATCCTTCTTTTGCTCTTTCTTTCTCAGGTTTTGTCTTCTGTTCTTCTGCAAAACGTTTATCTAAGAATTCGAGATCATCTTTACAGTTATCCAGAACGTATTGGATCACGTATTTAAGAAAATCTTCTGCTAAATCGATATTATCTTCCAAGTTGTTAAATGCCACTTCCGGCTCAACCATCCAGAATTCTGCAAGGTGACGTGTCGTATTGGAGTTTTCCGCACGGAAAGTAGGTCCGAATGTATAAATCCTCCCTAATCCCATAGCAGCAGTTTCCCCTTCCAGCTGCCCTGAAACGGTAAGGTTAGTCTTTCTTCCGAAGAAGTCCTGTGCAAAATCAATCTCTCCTTCTTCTGTCCTTGGAATATTATTCAAATCAAAGTTGGTAACCCCAAACATCTCTCCTGCTCCTTCTGCATCCGCTCCTGTAATGACAGGTGTATTGATATAGAAAAACTGGTTTTTGTTAAAAAATGAATGTATGGCAAAACTGATGGCATGACGCACTCTGAAAACAGCTCCAAATAAATTGGTTCTGAATCTTAAATGAGCCTGTTCACGAAGTTTCTCCAAACTATGTTTCTTTGGCTGAAGAATGGTATTCTGAAGATCCTCCGTAAAGTTATCTCCCAAAATAATAATCTTTTTAGCAATAATTTCGACAGTTTGTCCGGCCCCCTGGCTTTCAACCACCTCTCCCATTACTTTAAGAGATGAAGCCGTACTTATTTTTTTAATAATTTCTTCATCAAAATTTTCGAAATCAACAACTATCTGCAAATTATTAATTGTAGAACCATCATTAAGTGCTATAAAGCGATTCGCACGGAAAGTTCTTACCCAACCGTAAACCGTAATGTCATGATGTAATACCTTTTTGTAATCCTGTAGGATTTCTTTAATCGTCTGCTTTTTCATTTGTTGATTATAAATTTTCGTATAAAAATTGATGTGCAAAGTTACAAAAAAACAGTGCAACTTGATGATTACACTGCTTTGAATTAAAAAATCATTTTATATTCTATTTAAATTCTCATATTCTAATTATAAGTTGGTCATCTTAATTAAAGAAAACTGACTTTTTCCATTGTTTGCCTTTCCTGATTTTCCACGCATGATAAAAACTTGGAACATCATACTGCCATTTTGGAAGTAATAAGATAATAAGAATAACATCGATATGAGATAGCAATCCTAATATTACGGCAAGATAAAACGTCCATCCTGCTTCCTGAAAACCGATCAAATAAGTAAAAGCAACCAATAAACTTACTCCCCACATTTTAGATAAAAAGGCATGAGTACAGGTTTCTTTTCTAAATTTCCATATACTGACTATATAACAAAGGGCTTCCATGATAAAAATAATGAGAATACTTTTCCATTCACTTTTGATCAGTTCAGGGTTTAACCAATAGGCAGCAAAACCTAATGAAAGCCAAAAGACTAAATCTGTCTGACTATCCAATCTTCTTACCTTTTCTGAGGAAACGCCTGATTTACGAGCTATAATTCCGTCAAAAATATCCGTTAATAACCCCATATACATTAATAACAGAATTAAAAACTTAGCTTCAATGTCTTTAAAATATGCTAACACAATAATAATGGGAGCCATGCAAAATCTAATTATTATAAGTAAATATGGAATTGTTTTCATAATTTATTATTTTAAAACTACCTCCCAAAATTATCTGTATAAAAAGCAAAAGCAAATGTGAAAAGGAATTAAAATAAATATTACATTTGTGAAAATCACAAAAGATGTATCAAGACTTATTACTGAGACTAATTCGTAAAAAAATTGGAGATAGATCTTTAAATGACGAAATCTCCAACATTTTGAATATTAGCTATGATGCTGCTCATAGAAGAACTTCTCTAAAAGCAAAATTCAGCTTTGAAGAGGCTTTGAAATTAGCTCATTATTATCAGATCTCTTTAGATCAGTTTTTAAATTCAGACCACCAAATAGTCGTACAAAAAACTTCAGCAGTTAATAAAACTGAAGATTTACAGTCTTTTTTCCAAAATAACCTCAGTGTTTTCGAAAATCTGCCCCTTTCCGATGATATGACTATTTATTATTCAGCAAAGGACATCCCCTTCTTCTATACGCTTTCAGATACATTACTTTCCCGTTTCAAAATATACGTCTGGATAAATCTCCTAAATGCAAAACAGGTTTTTGTCCCTTTCCTACGGTTTTCACCTCCCTCTCTTGAAGCAGACACGAAGGAATTAAGAAAAAAATATGAGGAACAAAACGTTATAGAATTATGGAATGAAATGACTGTTTCCAGTATTTTACAGCAGGTTTCATTTTATTATGATACTCAACTTTTATTAAAAAATGAGGCACAAATTATTCTCGATGAATTAAAGGAATTAATCCAATATATAGAAAACAAAATGGAAAATAACCCTAAGTTTCATTTATATGAAAATGAACTTATGCACCTTTCCAACGATATATTTTTTCATCATCCTCAACAGTCTCTTTTTGCGATTCCTATTAATATGTTCGGGTATATTTTGATCAGTGATGAGAAAACCAACATTGAGGCAAAGAATTATTTTGATCACCAAATTAAAAACTCGAAATCCCTGAATACATCAGGAAACCGTGACAGAAAAATATTTTTCAATAAAATGTTTGATCAGATTGACAGGCTTCGATCTCGGCTAGATTCTATATAAGTCATTATTTCCCAACACAATAACCTTATGAAAAACTTTATTTATTTTCTCTTCTCCGTTTTCATAACCCAATCATGCTATTCTCCAAAAACTAAAGTTGAGAAAGACAAACATCCTGAAATTCCGGAATTTCCTGTCTTTTCAGATCAGGCAGTTGCGGTGAAAAAAGTAATGGAACTTCCTATCTCTCAGAAAGTCAATTTATCCTTCCTTATAAAAGATGAGTATTTTTTTATTTATAATTTCCCAAGAATGGATTCTTATAAAAATAATATCTGTCAGGTATTTATTATTAAAGATGGCAAGCCCATTATTTCCGAGAAATGGAATAATCCCCAAAATATGAACCATCTTGCATTCATAGATGATAAAGGGAATCTCTATGCTGACAACCGGAAATATTTATTTCCCGACTACCGTTATAAAAAGATACTCCCTTTTTACGATATCAATGTTATTCACAAAAAATATGAGGATTCTCTTCATTTAGGTGAGCCGGAAAAGGATTCTCTGGTACTGAAAAAAATAAAAAACGAACAAATCACTTTTCAAAAAAATATATTGGGAAAAATCCATCAAATGCTTGTAGTTCCGGATGAGTACTCTCAAGAGAATAAAAATTATGCAGGATACGGATCTGCTTATCTATGTAATCCTGATCAAAACAATCCTTTCATGCTCTCTTATAATATTTTCAAGAAAATTCAGGATACTACCCCAGAAGAAGGATTGAAAAATACCCCTGAAGACATTGATTCTCTGTATGTACAGATCAGTTCGAAAATAAAAATGTCTCTGCCAGAAAATAATTTCACACAGTCACCTAAGAAAAAGAATATTGATTCCACTTTTTTTAGTATTAAAGACCAGATTGTGTCAGGAAATCAATGGTTCAGTCATGGGAATCATTTTGTAGCTTCCTTCGGATATAATCCGGTCCATACGTATTATTATGATGTACAGTGGAAAGGTAAAACTGTTTTCACGAAAGAAAATCAAACGGAAATAATCATTTTAAACACATTAAAAACCAGTACAGGAAAATATTTTTTGACAGAAAATATAAAAGAGCAGAAATTTCAGGTTTACTTTTTGAAAGAATGAAAATTCTTATTCGTCTTTTTTAGAAGGAACTAAAAAGACATCCATCAATCCTTCAGGCAATTGCATTTTGATGAATTTTTCTTCTCTGTTCACCTCCTGAATCCAATCTTTGATAATAGGAACCACGATTTGTTTTCCCTGCAGATCCAGAATAAAGTAGTTCTGGGCCGTTTGGTCATTTACCGACTGGATTATTCCACAAGTATTATTTTCATTATCAAAGACTGTAAAGCCTATCACTTCGTGATAATAAAATTGTTTTCCGGATAGCTTTGGTAAAGAAGCAAGCGGTAAATAGACATTTTTACCCAAAGACTGATCGACTAATGCTTCAGTAGAATTTTTAAAAGAAATATTGAGAGCATCTAGTTTGCTCCATGATGATTTTTCTACAAAAAAAGGAACCAATAATCCGTTGATTTCAACGAATATTGATTCCAGTTTATTATAAAGTTCGGGTTGGTCTGTATCCAATTTTAGGATAACATTTCCCGAAAGACCATGTCTGCGTGTGATTTTACCTAAAAAGTAGCAATCTTCTTTACGCATAATGGTTGATTCTTAAGCTTCTGTATTCTCTTCAGTTTCAGCAGCAGGTGCTTCTCCTTCAGTAGCAGCTTCTGCAACTTCTTCTTCAGCAGCAGGTGCGTTAGCAGCTTCTTCAGCAGCCTTAGCATCAGCTTCAGCTTTTGCAGCAGCAGTAATTCTAGCTTCATTTACTTTAGCTTCAGCTTCTAATGCAGCTTTTTTAGCATCAGCCTGAGCTTTAGATAATCCATCAACTTTACCTTGTACTTTTGCTTCTTTAGCTTCTAACCAAGCATTGAATCTTTTTTCAGCTTCAGCTTCATCAAAAGCTCCTTTAGCAACACCACCTTGTAAGTGTTTTTTGTAAAGGGCACCTTTATAAGAAAGGATAGCTCTTGCAGTATCAGTTGGCTGAGCTCCGTTGTTTAACCATTGTACAGCAGAATCAACATTTAATTCAATTGTAGCAGGGTTAGTAATAGGATTATAAACTCCTAGCTTTTCAATGAATTTACCATCTCTTCTAGCTCTGGAATCTGCAACCACAATGTGATAGAAAGGTTTTCCTTTTTTACCGTGTCTTTGTAATCTGATTTTTACTGACATAATGTTTGAATTTTTAGGGAACTCGTCCCGGTTAAATATTTAAGTGTGCAAAGATAGATAAAAAATTCTATTTAACCATCTAAAAAGTATAACAATTTAACAATAATAATGTCTCGCCTATTCAGATTAATTATCTGGTCGTTTGGAAATATGATTAATTAATCAATTCTCCCCATATAAAACAATCCCAAACATTTTTGATTTTCTTCAATAGTAAGAGATTCTTTCAGGTAATCCACAATCTGAGGTGAACTCCAGTAACAGCCTATATTATTTGCTGTACAGGTAAGGTACATATTCTGAACGCCCATGGAAACGGCCGCAATTTCTTCCCATTCCGGAACCATTCCGCTAAAATTAACCACTATGGAAATTACAGCATCTGCGTTATTAATCTTAAATCCGATATCCTGATATTTTTTTTCAAGAAAAACCGATTCAGGCTGTGTTGATTTATAGATAGCCTGCATTTCCAAAGCCAACTTGTTCTTCTCTTCACCTTTAAATATTTTAAAACGCCATGGTTTTGTACGTTTATGGTTAGGAGCCAGGACCGCTGAATGTAAAACCTCATCAATGATACGCTGAGGAATCTCATGATCTGTATAATCTTTTGGAAAGATACTTCTCCTTTTTTCTATAATTTCTTTTAAATTTTCTGCTTGATTCATGAAAGCAAAATTACAATATGTAAATTAATACATTGTAAGAAAGATTATTTTTTTATTAAAGCCATTATTTATAAAACCTCAACAATCTGCTGATGGATATTATTGAGAGTAAAGTCATCCCCGGTTTTCATTCCCATCATCTTTTTAGCCATTGGGCTTTCAGAAGAAATAGCATAGAAACGGTCTCCTTCATAGAAAAATTCCCCCAGAGAAACTGAAATATAAAACCTAGCCTTATTGGTTATTACCAAAGACCCTAACTGAACATTCTGTGTAGAAACAGGCAATACTTTCGCCATATTCCGGTGGAGATCATTCAAAGAACCCAGCTGTCTCTGCATCTGGTAGATCTCTTCCTGCATTTCTTCACGCATACTGTCATATTTAGGTGTCTTTTTAATATCTCTGCTTGCTTCCAACGTAAATTCGATAAAGTTTTTAAGCTTTCCGATTTTTTCAGCAATAACGGTTTTTACATAATTTCTTATGTCGTTTTTTACATATGCTGTCTTCTCCATACATCTAATCTTTATATAAAGGTAATATTTTTAAAACAAAAATCTTGCAAAACTCTACCGTTGACAGCCAAATCCTGCCACAATAACTATAAAATAAACTATATCGCATTATTATTTATTTAAAAACAACAATTCATGAAAAAAGAAATCATGGAGAGAATAAAAGAACTGGGAGGTGGCTATAGAAAATTCAAAAGGAGATTCTTTACAGGATACTCTACTGTCCATTACATTTCCTACTGTCCTTTATCCTAAAATGGAAGAAGATGTTTTTTGGGAACATGAAGATGATGACGAACCCATTTATGGGATAGAGGATTTTATCCAAGAAAATAAGGATCTTGCTACAACCGATCAACAGACATTATTTAATAAAATAGAAGAAAAATATTTCCAGATAACAGAAGAAGGATATGGTCAAATGTTTTGGATAGCTGAACCTTTCACTCCATTTAAAGAAGGCTCTACTGATTTCGAAGACATGGAATTCTATCTTTATGGATGACGATGTGGATTTAACAGAAGTTATAAAGCTTACCAATGATAAGAAACCTGATTTCATTTTGTTATTTCACAGCTATGGATTTCCGGATCATTATTTCATATGCCTGAGTGATCCGAATCAGGAAAATCCGACAATTTTTGGTACAGATCATGAAGTATATTTCAGAGAAATTACCCATGAGGTAAATCTAGAAGATTTTTTCAATAATTTCATGACTAAAGATGAACTTTTTGAATTGATAAAAAAAAGAATTCAAACATTATAAAATGAAAGAGCATTATTAATTAATGCTCTTTTCATCAAGATTATTATTCACTTACTTTCTTTAAATCCGCCAGACCCTGATCAAACATTTTTCCCATCTGGCCGTCCATCATAGGCTTCATTAGCTTCATCATGGTATTAAGTTCGTTATCCATACTCCACGTAACTTTTGTACCGTTTCCTTCCGGAGTTAGCATCATATTGATCGTTGCCTCTCCTTCGTAAGGTTTAATAAAATGAATTTCACTTGTGACTTTTTCACCGGGAACAATAGCTGTAATTTTTTGCTCACCCTCTCCTACCTCCTTATTTCCAATCCAATGATAAGAATCTCCTACCTGATCTCCCGCACCCTTATAAGTAATGACGATATTTTTATCAGCTTTTGAAAAGGGATTCCATACATTAAATGCCTGTAAAGAACCCACATTCTGCCAGACTTTTTCTTTGGGTCCATTAATCACTACAGATCTTTCAAAATGATATTTTTTACTAAAAAAGAGTATAGCTACAACAGCATACGCAACGATAAGAAGGATAACGATTCCTATAATTTTCAAAAATGTTTTCATAGTTTTTTGTTTTGAATGTTGAAATCAAAAATAATAATTTCATCAACACCATTACTTCCCTTATGACAAGATTATTTTAACAATAGGGCATTTTTGTCATAAAAGCCCATATAGGCACCATTTTTGAATGGTAAATACTTTCTAAATATTTAAATTTCACATTATAAAAGTTCAATATGACTAGCTTAACAGAAAATTTCAATACCCCATATCATTCAGCGCCATTCAGCAGTATAAAAAATGAAGATTATCTTCCTGCTTTTAAAAAACTGATCCAGGAATCCGAGGAAGAGATCAATACGATTATCAACAATACGGAAGATCCTAATTTTGAAAATGTAATTGAAGCTTTAGCTTACTCAGGAGAAAAGCTTGATGTAGTTTCCAATATATTTTTCAATCTTAATTCTGCAGAAACGAGTGACGAACTTCAAAAGATTGCTCAGGAGGTTTCTCCTATACTGACAGAATATTCTTCAAAAATTTCTCAAAATGAAGCTTTATTTGACAAAATCAAAAAAGTGTATGATAAAAGGGAAGAATATCATCTGAATGAAGAGCAAAAAATGTTACTGGAAGAAACATACAAAGGTTTCGTAAGAAGCGGTGCCCTACTGAATGAAAATGATAAAGAGAAGCTAAAGAAAATCAATATGGATCTTTCTTTAAAGTCTTTGCAGTTCGGACAGAACGCTTTGGCATCCACTAACGCTTACTTTAAGCATATTACCAATAAAACGGATCTGGCAGGAATTCCCGAGCCTATTATTGAACAATATGCAGAAGAAGCCAAGGAAAGAGATCTTAACGGATGGGTAATCACATTGCAATATCCAAGCTATGTTCCTTTTATGACGTATGCTGAAAACCGTGAATTGAGAAAAGAACTGGCTTTAGCCAACGGGAAAAAATCTTTTGACGGAGGGGAATACGACAACCAAGATTTGATTAAAGAGATTATCCTGCTAAAACAACAAAAAGCTGAACTTTTAGGATATAAAAACTATGCAGATTATGTTCTTGAGGAAAGAATGGCAAAATCCCCTTCTAAAGTCCTTGATTTCCTGAATGAACTTCTTACAAAAGCCAAACCTTATGCCGATAAGGAAATCGAAGAATTAAAAGCATTGGCAAAAGCTGACGGTATTGATGAGATGCAAAGCTATGACCATGCTTTTTATGCTGAAAAACTTCGTAAAGAGAAATTTGATCTGAATGATGAAGAATTAAAACCTTATTTCCCGCTTAATCAGGTACAGGATGCCGTTTTCGGATTAGCACAAAAGCTTTTCGGGTTAACATTTGAAGAAAGAAATGACATCCCGAAATACCATGAAGAGGTAAAAACATATGAAGTAAAAGAAAACGGTGAGTATAAAGCTTTGCTGTATGTGGATTATTTCCCGAGAAAAGGGAAAAGAGCCGGAGCATGGATGACCAGCTATAAAAGCCAATATAAAAAAGGGGATGAAAATTCAAGACCTCATATTTCTATTGTCTGTAATTTCAACAAGCCCACTAAAGATACTCCAAGTCTGTTAACTTTCCAGGAAGTGACTACACTATTCCACGAATTCGGACATGCATTACACGGAATGTTAGCCAACACACAATATCCTAACCTGTCCGGAACTTCTGTGAAATGGGATTTTGTTGAGCTACCTTCTCAATTCCTTGAAAACTTCTGCTACGAACCTGAATTCTTGAAAACCTTTGCAAAACATTATCAGACCGGTGAAGTTCTTCCTGATGATAAAATCAAAAAAATTGAGCAATCTAAAAATTTCATGGAAGGATATCAGACATTGAGACAATTAGGTTTTGGATTACTGGATATGAAATATCACACTCAGGTAAGTGATGTAAAAGACATCAAAACTTTTGAAGATGAACAGACTAAAGCGACACAGCTTTATCCTGTAAATCCAGAAACAGCCATGAGCCCTAGTTTCTCCCATATTTTTCAGGGTGGGTATTCTGCAGGATATTATTCTTATAAATGGGCAGAAGTATTGGATGCAGATGCTTTCCAGTATTTTAAAGAAAATGGTATTTTCAATCCTGAAATTGCAGCCAAATACAAAGTTCTTCTTTCTTCCGGCGGTACAAAAGATCCTATGGAATTATATAAAAATTTCAGAGGAAGTGAACCTAAAGTAGAAAGCTTACTAAAAAGAGCTTTTGGATAAAACTTATAAAAAGGAGCTTTTGAAAATTCGGGGCTTCTTTTTTTATAAAGATTTAATTCATGGATAAAGTAATGAATGCCGAATTACTGATTACAAAAGAAGGAAATTTTAATTTCAATAATAATTCTATCATAGTTGATCCAAAAACAATCACTCCGGAAGAATGTGAAAAACTATTATCGGACTGGAAAAGGGGAAAAAGTCAGGGTTTAAATAATGGTTATATCTGGCAAGATTATACAATCTGTTTCGAGAATGAAAATGGTATTTTATCTTTTTGCTTCTATGAAAAAAAACTGGAATGTGTTTCTATCAATGTTTCTTTAAAGGATATAAAACTCATTGACGGATGGCCAACAGAAGAAAGCTCCAGAAAAGAAATATCTTTTATAAAAAAAGCCTTTAAGAAACAATTTAACGGGCAATTACAATACGGGAAACCTTTCCATATTTTTGATAAAAAGGGATTCTCTGCTTCCTGTGGTATTTCCTATAATGAATATATTCAAAAACCATTTTTCACTGTTGAACTTAAAAAGAAAGTAGATTCCAAAACCCATTTTATCAATATTACTGCCAATGGCAGGTCTTTCTATACAAGTCAGGGCATTTTAAATCATCATAATTTATTAATCAGTGATCTTACAGGAGAAAATATTACTTATGACACTCATGAATCTGCCAGAAATAAGGCAGATGAAATTATCTCAGAATATACATTAAAAGGTTTTGACATCCTGAATTAAAAAGAAACAAATACAATTATTTTTTATTGTTTATTTTTATAAAAAATATCTCTATATGAACACCGAACTGAAAAACAAAATCTTAAAATTATATGAAGGATTTAAAGAAGAAGACAATATCAAAGAAAACAGATTAGATCGCTGGAGAAACCTAGAGCCCGAATCTGCAGAATTCATCTCTATCCTCATCCGGAGCCAGCAAAGTAAAAATGTTCTTGAAATCGGAACTTCTAATGGCTTCTCCACTTTATGGCTTTCCGATGCTGTTAAAAGTACAGGCGGCAAACTTATTTCTGTAGAAATTGAGGAATCCAGAACTTTATTGGCTAAAAACAACCTTACCGAATTCGGTCTTATGAATAATGTGGAACTCATTACGGCAGATGCTAAAGATTATCTGGCAAAAACAGCTCCTGTTTTTGATACTATTTTCTTAGATGCTGAGAGAAAATACTATACAGAATACTGGCCGGAACTTAAAAGGTTATTAAGTAAAGACGGTGCTCTGCTCATAGTTGACAATGTCATTTCCCATCAACATCAGGTGGAAGATTTCCAAAATTTAATCATTGAAGATACTGGTTTTACTTCTACTGTAGTAAATGTAGGAAAAGGAATTTTATTGGTAACCAAAAATTAATTTTTTGCTCTTTAAAAATTCACAATCATGTTATTAGCCATATTAGTCCCCTTTCTCTCGTTTATCATACGGGGGAAAATCCTGACCGGAATTATTTGTTTTATTTTACAAATTACATTAATCGGCTGGCTTCCTGCTGCAATATGGGCTGCCCTATCCTTAAACAATGAAAGAGCCAATAAACGGAATGATAAGTTAATAAAAGCGATCAGGGAAAATAAAAATTAAGATTTTAGAGGTTATTTATTTGCATGTTTTATTTATCCTTATTACATTTGCATAACCAGTTATATAATTAATTTTATAATAATGAATATATTTGACAAAACCGGAAAAATGGCGTTAGGAAGCCGCCTTAGAGTTTTAACCACTAAAATGACTGAAGATGCAGCACAAATATATGATCTGTATGATAATTTTAATTTTTCTCCAAAATGGTTTCTTGCCTTCTTTATTTTAGCCGAGGAAGGAGAAAAAACAATTACAGAATTAGCGGAAGAAATCGGACATTCCCAGCCTTCAGTTACTAAAATTATAAAAGAAATGACTAAAGCAGGGCTTGTTCAGAATCTTGCTTCAGAGGATAAAAGAAGAAACTTGGTTGGGCTCACAGAAAAAGGCAATGAAATCTCAAAGAGGATCAAAGTTCAATGCAAAGATATTGATACAGCTGTAGAAAAACTATTGGAAGAAGCCACTCATAATTTATGGGAAGCCGTAGAAGAATGGGAGCTGTTGTTAGAGCAGAAGTCATTGTTCAAAAGAGTTCAAACCGAAAAAAAACTGAGAGAAAGTAAAGATGTAAAAATCATTGAATATCAGCCTCAATATCAGGAAGCTTTTAAAGAATTGAATAAAGAATGGATTTCCAACTATTTTAAAATGGAAGAAGCCGATTATAAAGCTTTAGATCATCCCAAAGAATATATTCTGGATAAAGGCGGCAAAATCCTCATCGCCCTCTACAACGATGAACCTATAGGCGTTTGCGCCCTCATCAGAATGAATGATCCCGATTATGATTACGAAATGGCAAAAATGGCTGTTTCTCCTAAGGCTCAGGGCAAGAACGTAGGATGGCTTCTTGGGCAGGCGATCATTAATAAAGCAAAAGAATTAGGAGCTTCTAAACTTTTTCTGGAAAGTAACACAATCCTGGAACCGGCTATTAATCTTTATTATAAAATGGGATTCCAAAAGATTTTTGGACGCACTTCCCCATATGAACGCTGTAACATACAAATGGAGTTAGACCTCAATAAATAAAATCACACTATCATGTACGAAAGAATACAACAAAGTTTCGAAAAGCAAGGGTTAATGAAAACCCTGAACGCAAGATTAGAAGAGGTAAAGGAGGGAGAAGTTAAAATCAGTTGTTTATTTTCTGAAGGTCTGACCCAGCAACATGGATTTTTCCATGCAGGTGTAACCACCAGTATTGCAGACAGTGCCTGTGGATATGCTGCATTGACTATGATGCCGGAAGAAACTGAGGTATTAAGTGTAGAATTTAAAATTAATCTATTAAAACCAGCTCATACTGACCGACTGGTTGCTGTAGGAAAAGTTTTACAATCAGGAAAAAGACTAACCATCACCGAAGGGTATGTTTATGATGCTTCAGAAGAAAAGCTGATTGCCAAAATGACCGCTACTATGATTGCCGTGCAGAAATAAAAAGAGGCTTTTAAGCCTCTTATACTAACAATTCTGCATGCTTCATTAAATAATCAAAGGCTTCCTTCAAGGCTTCTTCCGGACTTTTAGGATTAAAACCTAATTCTTTTCTGGATTTAGAAATATCAAAATTCTGCTGTAATCCTGAGAACATCGAGATATCTTTTCTTGTCAATACAGGAGCCTGTCCTTTTAATTTTGCAGAAAATTCCATGATACCGGCAATAGCATATAATATCGGCTTAGGAACTGAGCCTGGAACCTTTAATTTCAATTCAGGATATAACTTACCGGCATAAGCTGTAGTATCGGTAATCGTCATACACTTTTCATTGGCCAAAATATACCGTTCTCCACTACGTCCTTTTTGAGCTGCCAGATAACACCCTTCCGCCACATCTTTTACATCAATCCAGTTCAAAGTGATTTTTGTATCCATGGGAATCTGTTTATTGAGAATCAGTTTTAAAACTCCGTAAGAAACATTCAAAGGAAGAAAAGCTTCACTGCCAATCATTGCTGCCGGCATGATAGAAACGAGTTCAACTCCCAGTTGCTTTGCCAGCTCAAATGCCAATTTCTCTCCGTCATTTTTTGAGTTATAATACATATCTCGTCGGTCCGGATTATAACCGTTACTCTCTTTTGTAGGCAAGTTAGTATAATCTAAAGCCGCAATAGAGCTTACATATACTATTCTTTTGACTCCGGCTTCAGCAGCAGCTTCTATAGTATTACGGGTTCCTTCTATATTAACATCATAAATTTCTTTTTTAGGATCTTTGGCCCATAATTTAAATGAAGCTCCTACTGCATAAAAAGTTTCCACTCCCTGTAATGCTTTCACAAAAGAAGCTTTATCTGTAATATCAGCCTGAACCACTTCACAGTCTAATCCTTCAAAGGGTTTTTTATTATTAATATTTCGTACTGTTGCCCGAACGGAAATGTTTTGCTGAAGTAAAAATCTAACTAAATTATTCCCTAAATGCCCATTGGCTCCTGAAACTAAACTCAAATTTTCCTGTATCATCTTTTTTACATTTTAATGATACAAATTTCCGGCTGTTTGTTCCGGATCCACTTGACTTTTGTTAGTTAATTAGTTTTCTTCGGATCCTACTCAGACTTTCAGGTTTCATTCCCAAAAATGAAGCAATATATTGGACAGGAACATTCTGAATGATATCCGGATAAGTTTTAAGAAATTCGAGATACCTTTGTTCCGCGCTTAAAGTAGAAAGCTCTTTAGCCCTTTCTTCATGATAAATGATAGACTCCTGAAAGACATGTATGCTGAAATTTTTCATAGAGCTACTTAGTTTGGTAAATGCCTCAAGATTTTCTTTAGAAATTCTTAATAATTCACATTCCGTAATACATTCCACATTCTCTTCAGACTTCTTTTGATTGATAAAATTGGAATAGGAAGTAAAAAATCCCGGAGGACAGTTAATATGTGTAGTCACTTGATCACCATTCCTGTTATAATGAAACAAACGCATATATCCTGAAACGATATAATATAAATATTTCGGCACTTCCCCTTCTTCTTCGATAACGGTATTCTTAGGATAACTAACCGGTTCAAAATAATGCCTGATCATTTCAATTTCAGCTGAATTGAAATCATGAATCGACTGTGCAAATTTCAAAAGTTTATCATGCATTGTTGAGGGGTATAAAGATCTTTTTCAAATTTAAGAAAAAAGAAAAAAGTCAGTGGATGTAATATTTTTCTCTTTTGAAATGTCCTAATAAAAAATATAATATATGAACCGAAGAATAGTTATTCTTTTAGCATTGGTTTCCTCTTCTTTTTTATATTCGCAAAGTATCGAAGGAATCATTACAAACCAAACCCACCAGCCCGTCACCGAAACAGAAATAATCCTTACAAAAGACAATAACAAATTCACTGCTATCAGCGATGAAAAAGGAGGATTCAGAATCCCTCTCAAAGAAAACGGAGATTATCTGTTAGAAATTATAAAAGACGGTATCACTACCAAAAGTGAAAAAATATCAGTCAAAGGGAATATTCAAAAAAATATAGAAATTAAAGAAGCCGCTGCTCCTGAAGAACAGAAAATAGAAGGTGTCACCATTACAGCAAAGAAAAAATTATTTGAACGAAAAGTAGACAGGTTGGTTTTTAATGTCGAAAACTCCGTTGCTTCACAAGGAATTGATGTTGTTGAAGCCTTATCAAAAACCCCCATGGTAAGAGCTACCGACGATGCCATTTCTATTGCCGGAAAAAGCAATGTCGCCGTTATGATCAATGACAGACTTCTTAATCTTTCAGGACAGGAATTAATTAATTATTTAAAAACACTCCGTTCTGACGATATTGCCAAAATAGAGGTAATCACTACTCCACCTGCCAAATATGAAGCGGAAGGAAAAAGCGGACTCATCAATATCATCCTTAAGAAAAACACCAATTTAGGATGGAACGGTTCATTACAGACTTCCGGAAGTTATTATTATAACAGACCTACTGTTTCTACAAGAAGCGGTGCCAGCTTTAATTATCAGGGAAACAAATTATCTTTAAGCGCCAACCTTTCCGCAGGAGATAATTATTGGGAAAACAAAAGCTATAACTACATTACCGGGGCAAATAATTACTGGAATACGGATAGTAAAAATTCGAATAACTATAAATACAAAGGGGGAAATCTGAAAAGTGAATATAAAATCAATGACAAGAATCTTGTCGGTATTAACTATAATTACTCATTCAGTAATCCATTGGAAAAGGCTGAAAACACTACTTCTATTATGAATGAAACCGGAACATTGGATTTATCTTCCGATGCAAGTAATAAAAACCGGCGAAACGTACATAATGCAAGTGCATTCTATGATTTAAAACTGGATTCCGCAGGAAGTAAATTAAGTTTGTCGGCTAATCTTATGATTAATAATTCCAATGCCCGTAATTTTTATAATACCATTACTACAGAAACGGTTTCCACTTTTGCCAATCCGATCAGTAAATACAGAATTTATTCCGGGCAGGCTGATTTAGAAAAAAACTTTTCTAAAATAAAAGCAGAAGCGGGCTTAAAATACACCAGAATTAAAAACGACTCAGAGTTCAATTTCTTCAACATAGAAAACGGGCAATACCTTCTCAATACAGACCGTACCAATACTTTCTTTTACAATGAGGAAAATTATGCAGCGTATGCTTCTGCTAATTTTAAAATTAATGATAAATGGGATGCCAAAGTAGGTCTTCGTTACGAATATACCAACCTTGAAGGAATTTCAATGAATGATGATTCTTCAGCAAGAATCAAATACGGAAAGCTGTTTCCTACTGCTTATGTAAGTTATAAAGCTGATGACGACAATACTTTCTCCATAAACTATTCAAGAAGGATTACCAGACCTTATTTCGGAAATTTAAATCCTTTTAAATATTATACCTCAGAATTCGAATACAGTACCGGAAACCCTTATCTTTTACCTTCTTTCTCCGATAATTTTGAGCTTGGATATGTCCTGAAAAGTAATTTCAGTGTTACTTTATATTACAATTACAATAAGGATAACTGGGATAGAATCCAGGTCGTAGAAGACAATTTAAAATATAGCATTGTAAAAAATTTTTATAATGAACATCAGGCCGGAGTTAATGTAAACTATAACTATAACAAATTGAAATGGCTGGAGTCTAATATTTTTGTGAATGGTTTTTATGCGAAATCCAAGTCTTATGATCCTGAAACATTAGCTGCACCAGCGGGATACGGAGCTAACTTTAACATGGATAATAACTTCTTCCTTAATAAAGATAAGACGTTTACTTTTATGCTTGGATTCTGGGGTAATATACCAAACAGAAGCGGAAATACTTATTTCAATGGAAATGCTTCCGTTTACACAGGAATAAAACTGAATTTAATGCAAAAAAATCTGATGATCAACCTTTATATGAATGATGTATTCAATACCAACCGTTCAAAAGGAACAGAATACTACCCTGATTACAATGCAGAATACTATTACAAAGGAATTACAAGAAATGCCTATCTGTCTGTTACCTACAAATTCGGAAACAATAATATAAAAGGAGCTACCAAACAGGTAAAATTTGAAGAATCAAACCGAGCAGGTGGCGGAAATTAATATATAACCTTCATATCAATTAAAACTCTTACCTTTGTAAAGCTAATGAAGCATTTGAACAACATATTACGTCTTCCTTTCTTCAGTGAATATTATTACCCGTTCTATCGTTCGGGAAGACCTTCATAGCTATCATTCAATAAGGAAAATCTTATATAATCATAGAGCCCGGACAATAAATGTCCGGGCTTTTTTGCATTTAAAAAATTTAAACAATGATCAATACATTAAAAGAAAACGTAGAAATTATTCTTCCGGAAAATGGTTTGGAACAGAAGCTCCAGCAAGCCCGGGAAGAAAACAGAAAACTAAGCATTAAACTGGGTTTTGATCCAACAGCTCCCGACCTGCATCTGGGACATGCTGTAGTATTGAAAAAACTAAAACAGTTTCAGGAACTGGGACATCAGATTATTATTGTTGTAGGTAGCTTTACTGCGAGAATCGGAGATCCTACCGGAAAAAATAAAGCCAGGAAACCTTTAAGCATAGATGATGTCCAGCATAATGCTCAAACGTATATCGATCAGCTATCCAAAGTAATTGATATTGAAAAGACTGAAATAGTTTTCAATTCCGAATGGCTGGATACCCTAAACTTTTCAGAAGTGATCAAGCTTTTATCAAAAGTTACAGTAGCCCAATTAATGCACAGGAATGATTTCAATAAAAGATTTACAGAAAACACGCCTATTGCCATGCATGAATTGGTTTATCCTATTTTACAAGGATTCGATTCCGTAAAAATTGAATGTGATATCGAAATGGGTGGAACAGACCAACTTTTCAACTGTACTATGGGAAGACAGTTACAGGAAATCTATTTGATGCCTCCACAAATTGTGATGTGTATGCCTTTACTTAAGGGACTGGACGGAAAAGAGAAAATGAGTAAATCCCTGAACAATATCATCGGATTAACGGATGAACCTAATGAAATGTTCGGAAAAACGATGTCTATCCCTGACAGCCTCATACAAGAGTTTATTAACTTGACAACCAATTTTTCATTTGAAGAAAAGCAGAAGTTACAATTAAAAATAGAAAATGGAGAAAATCCAATGAGTATCAAAAAGCTGATCGCTAAAAATATCATCACCCAATACCATGATAAGGAAGCTGCGGAAGCTGCAGAACAATTCTTCATCAATCAGTTTCAGAATAAAAGTTTTGAGGAAAAAGTATTCGAACCGATTTCCATTGATTCTTTACGGCATAATCAGAATAAAATCATTCTGGTAGAACTGTGCCACCAACTTAAAAATGAACTCAGCAAATCTGCAGTGAGAAGATTAATCGAAAGTGGTGGAGTCCAGATCAATGATCATAAGAAAACTGAAGTGAATGAAGAAATTGAACTGGTCAGACAAACCAAAATAAAGATTGGAAAAAGAGCTTTTTTTGAACTGTTATAAAACTGTTTTATATATAAAAGTCCGATCTATAC
>NZ_JALAHD010000017.1 GCF_022712095.1 Chryseobacterium sp.
GTATAATACTACCCTATTATGAAAAGAAAAATTGCTATAGCTGCAGACCATGCAGGCTTTGAATATAAAGAAATTATAAAAAAATATCTTTCGGAACAGTTTGAGGTTCAGGATTTTGGAACTTTTTCCACAGACAGTGTGGATTATCCTGATTTTGTCCATCCTGCTGCAACATCTGTAGAAAATGGAGAAAATGAATTAGGAATTCTTATTTGCGGAAGCGGAAACGGAGTACAGATCACAGCCAATAAGCATCAGAAAATAAGATGTGCATTATGTTGGATGCCTGAAATTGCAGAGCTGGCTAGATTACATAATGATGCTAACATGATTTCAATCCCAGCCAGGTTTATTTCAAAGGAGCAGGCCATTGAAATTGCGAATAAGTTTCTTTCTACCGATTTTGAAGGAGGAAGACACCAGAACAGAGTTGATAAAATAGCTTTTTGCTAAACAAGATAAAGCCCCGTAAATTTTTACGGGGCTTGTTATTTTAAAAATGTTTATCTTTGCAGTATAATAATAGAAAACCATACACTCTATTACCTCATTAA
This sequence comes from Chryseobacterium sp., assembly GCF_022712095.1. Classification (GTDB taxonomy): domain Bacteria; phylum Bacteroidota; class Bacteroidia; order Flavobacteriales; family Weeksellaceae; genus Chryseobacterium. The sequence goes on from NZ_JALAHD010000017.1 coordinate 555, forward strand.
ACCTCATAAATTTAAAATTAACTTTTAATAAAAAGGTTTATTCTCTTCTCCTCTCCATTTTTTATATTAAATTTATACAAGGCAAAAAAATAATTGTCTTTGTAAAGGAAGTATGCTGTTGATTAAATAAATAATTTAGAAATGAAAAAAAGAAAATATATAAGTCAGAAAAATGACTCGAAACTCATGGAGATCGGCAGATTGATCCAGCGTTTCATGAATGAAAATTCCTCCAAGATATATAATTATAAACAAATTGCGGATGGAATTGATTATAAAAATCCAAGACAGAGAGAGCTTGTAATCCAGGCATTACACCGTCTTCTGGCTTCGGAAAAAATTAAAGAAGTAGAAAAAGGAAAATATATAGTAAACCTGAATATTGCAGGAACATTAATGGGTATCATAGATTTTAACCAAACTGGTAATGCCTATGTGAATGTGGAAGGATTGGAAGATGATATCTTCATTCACTCCAAAAATGTAAAAGATGCATTACAGGGCGATAAAGTTTTGATAGTAACCTATACTTATAAAGGTAAAAAGCTGGAAGGTTCAGTTTTGGAAGTTTTGGAAAGAAACAGAACTGAATTTGTGGGAACTTTTCAGGTAATCAACCATAAAGATTTCGGATTTGTAGTATGTGATAAAAAAACAATCAATACTGATATTTTTATTCCTAAAACGAAATTTAACGGTGCTGAAAACGGTGATAAAGTCATTGTTAAAATGACGGAATGGAAACCCGGAGATAAAAATCCTGAAGGAGAAATTATTCAGGTATTAGGTGCTCCCGGAGAACATGAAACTGAAATCCACTCTATTCTTGCCGAGTACGGTTTGCCTTATAATTTCCCTGAAGAAGTGGAAAGAGATGCAGATAAGATAGACCGAAGCATTACACCGGAAGAAGTAGCCAGACGCAGAGATATGCGTGATGTATGTACTTTTACCATTGACCCTAAGGATGCAAAGGATTTTGATGATGCATTATCTATTCAGAAGCTAGAGAATGGAAACTGGGAAATAGGAGTACATATTGCGGATGTTTCCCATTATGTAGTTCCCGGAACTATACTGGATGATGAAGCCTATCAGAGGGCAACCTCTGTTTATCTTGTAGACAGAGTGGTTCCGATGTTACCCGAAGTATTGAGTAATGATGTTTGTTCACTTCGTCCCAATGAAGATAAATATACCTTTTCAGCAGTTTTTGAATTGAATGACAAGGCTGAGATTCAGAAGCAATGGTTTGGAAGAACCGTTATTCATTCAGACAGAAGATTTACTTATGAAGAAGCTCAGGAACGCATTGAAACCGGGGAAGGAGATCTTGTCAAAGAGATTCAGGTATTAGACCGTTTAGCCAAAATAATGCGTGAACAGCGTATCAGAAAAGGAGCGATCACATTTGACAGAAGTGAGGTAAGATTCAATCTGGATGAGAATAACCAACCGATAGGAGTTTATTTTAAAATAAGTAAAGATTCCAATCACCTGATCGAAGAATTTATGTTATTGGCCAATAAAAAAGTCTCTGAATTTGTTTCTTTGACCAAAAAAGGAGAAATAACCAATAATACCTTTATATACAGGATTCACGATGATCCGGATCCTGCAAAACTGGAAGCATTAAGAGATTTTGTTTCTACATTCGGATATAAAATGGATCTTGCCAATACTAAGAAAGTAGCTGAATCTTTGAATCAATTATTACATGATGTAAAAGGAAAAGGAGAAGAAAATATGATTGAAACTCTGGCTATGAGAAGTATGAGTAAGGCAATATATTCTACCGATCCTATAGGACATTACGGATTGGGATTTGAATATTATACACACTTCACCTCTCCTATCAGACGTTATCCGGATCTTATTGCCCATCGTTTGTTGCAGCATTATCTTGATGGAGGAAAATCTCCAAGCAAAACAGAGCTTGAAGAAAAGTCTAAACACTGTAGCGCTATGGAAAGACTTGCAGCAGATGCAGAAAGAGACTCTATCAAATTTATGCAGGTTAAATTCATGGAAAAACATCTTGGAGAAGTATTCAGAGGGGTAATTTCCGGTGTTGCTGAATTTGGTTTCTGGGTAGAAATTCCTGAAAATGGTGCAGAAGGTCTTATTAAACTAAGAGATCTGGTGGATGATTCCTATACTTATGAAGCTAAAACACATGCTGTTTACGGATCTAGAACAGGGAAAAAATACCAGCTTGGAGATGAAGTAATGATTAAAGTGGTGAAAGCTAATTTAATTCAGAAACAATTAGATTTTAAGATTGTTGAATAATTAATTCATAAAATCTAACTTTGTAGAAATGAATGATTTTTCATTCACTAAGAAATAACACATGTTTGAACTTATACTTTCTGCTATCATATTGGGATTTATGCTTAGTCTGGTCTTTATCGGACCCATTTTTTTCCTGTTGATAGAAACAAGTTTTTCAAGAGGTCCAAGACATGCTCTGGCACTGGATTTAGGAGTAATTACTGCAGATTTGCTGTGTATTATAGCTGCTTATTATGCAAGTGCTGATTTAGTTGATTTAATAGATAAACATCCCGGATTTTACAGGATAACTTCCCTGCTGATCTTTATTTACGGAATTTTCATGATGGTGACCAAAACTAAGATGCATATTCCCGGTGAAGACAAGATTATAAGTCAGAATTATTTTAAAACATTTATCAATGGTTTTTTCTTTAACTTATTGAATGTAGGTGTTATTCTCTTCTGGTTGGTTACGGTAATATCCGTGAGGAACCAGTATCCGGATACTGATAGTTTTGTTCTTTACATAAGCATTGTCATCTTTACTTATTTAAGTATCGATCTTGCCAAGATACTTCTAGCCAAACAATTCCACTATAAACTTACTCAGAAGCTTGCTAATCAGATCCGAAGAGTGGTAGGCGGAATTCTTATTGTATTCAGTTTTTTCATATTTCTTCAAAGCTTCAAAATGTTCAATCAGTTTGATAAACAATTAGAAGAAGCCGAAAAGAAAGAAATCAAATATCACAAAAACAAATGACAAAAATTATTTCTCCAAAAGCCCTTAAAGAGGGAGCTAAAATTGCTATTATTTCGCCTGCAGGTTCCGTGGATGAATCTCAACTTCAAAATGGACTGAAACTGATTAGAAAGAATGGATTTGAGCCTATATTGGGTAAGCATCTTTATAGCAAATATTCAAACGGATATAATTACGCCGGAACGGAAAAAGAAAGAATAAAAGATATCAACTGGGCTTTGAATGATCCTGAAATTTCGGCAGTATGGGCTTCCCGAGGTGGATATGGATGCCAGCACCTTATTCAGCATCTTAGCCTTAAGAAATTTACAGATAATCCGAAATGGTATATCGGCTATTCTGATAATACCGTTATTCAAAGCTATCTTCTGAAGAAGGGATTTGCTTCCATTCACGGGCAGACTATTAAAACTTCCAGTTTTGGAGTAGCCAAGGAAAGTTATGATCTGATATTTGATGTTTTAAAAGGGAAGAAACTGAAATATGATATAGTTAAACATCAGTTCAATAAGAAAGGCAATTGTGAAGGAGAACTTGTAGGAGGAAATCTGGCCCTGATCTACGCTTTATTGGGAACAAAATATTCTTTCGATTTTAAAGATAAGATACTTTTTATTGAAGATATAGGGGAAAACTTCTATGCGCTGGACAGAATGATTATGAGCCTAGAGCTGGCCGGGGTTTTTAATAAAATAAAGGGACTTATCATAGGTGGAATGACCAATATGGGTGATGAAAAAACTAATGCTGACTATGAAAAAAGCTTTGATGAATTTACCTATAAATTGATTTCAGACAGAATTTCAAAATATAAATTTCCCGTGGTTTTCGGATTTCCTAATGGTCATATTTATGATAACAGGCCTTTGATCGTCGGAGGAAAAGTAAAGATGAAGGTGGACAGAAAAGTGAAGATTGAATTTTAAAGTTTAATCCTTACATCCAAATAGTATGGCAACTCATAATGACTTCGGAAAAGAGGCAGAAGAATTCGCAGTTACGTATTTAAAAGATAAGGGATATAAAATCCTTACAAGAAACTTCAGGTTTCAGAAGGCGGAGATTGATATTATTGCGGAGAAAGACAATATGATTGTTGTAATTGAGGTTAAAGCCAGGTCTACAGATGTATTTTTATTGCCTCAGGAAGCAGTCAATAAAAAGAAGATCCGGTTAATTGTTTCTGCAGCTGATCATTATCTTGAAGAATACGGGAGAGATAACGAAGTACGTTTTGATATTGTATCAGTTCTTCCGAATGGAAATGATACATTTGGAATAACTCATATTGAAAATGCTTTTGAAGCTTGGGATGCCAATTAAACATAGGAAATAATATTTAGAAATAATTAAATGAAAACAATATTAATTACAGGAGCTACTTCCGGAATAGGAAAATCCACAGCAGAACTTTTTGCAAAACAGGGAAATAGAATTATCATTTGCGGACGGAGAAAAGAAGTTTTGGAGGAAGTAAAAAAAGAATTATCTACCATTACGGAAGTATTCAGTTTACAATTTGATGTCAGAAATCAGGAAGAAGTGGAAAAGGCTTTCAATTCCCTTCCTGAAGAATGGAAAAATATAGATGTTTTAGTTAATAACGCTGGAAATGCACACGGTTTGGAACCGCTTTCCGCAGGAAATACGCAAGATTGGGATGCTATGATTGATGGAAATGTAAAAGGACTTTTATATGTTTCTAATAAAGTTATTCCTTCCATGAAAGGGAAAAATTCCGGTCATATCGTGAATATCAGTTCTGTAGCGGCAAGACAGACTTATGCTAACGGAGTTGTTTATTGTGCAACCAAAAGAGCTGTGGATGTCATTTCTGAAGGAATGAGAATTGAATTGACTGAGTTTGGTATTAAAGTCACCAATATTCAGCCGGGAGCTGTAGAAACGGATTTCTCTAAAGTTCGTTTCAAAGGGGATAGCGAAAAGGCTGCTACCGTTTATGCAGGTTATGAACCCTTAAAAGCCGAAGATATTGCAGATTCTATTGCCTATTGCGTGAATGCTCCGAAACATGTTTGTATCTCTGATATGACGATCTATCCAAGCGCTCAGGCAGAGCCTAGAACGATTTACAGAAAATTGTAGCAGATAAAGGAGTAAATTTGTAAAAAAGTTTAAATTCAATCTGCCATGAAACAGGATTGAGTTTTCCTTTTATATTGCGAACCAAACGGATAGACTTTAATAAAAATGAAAATTTTATACCTTGAAACATCTTCTAAAAATTGCTCCGTAGCCATTTCGGATAATGAAAAGTTACTGTGTCTTTGTGAAGAAGTTTCGGAAAATTATAAACAATCGGAAAGCCTGCATACTTTTGTTGAATGGGCTCTGGAAGGTGCTGAGCTTTCTATGAAAGATATAGAAGCTGTTTCTCTGGGTAAAGGACCCGGATCCTATACCGGATTACGAATCGGAGCCGCTTCGGCAAAAGGATTCTGTTACGGACTCAAAATACCTTTGATCGCTGTAAATTCTATAGAAAGCATGATAGAGCCTTTTTTAGGACAAAACTACAACTATATAGTGCCGATGGTAGATGCAAGGAGAATGGAGGTTTATACAGCCGTTTATGACGGTAATACAGGCAAAGAGATATCCGGTACAGAAGCTAAAATCCTGGATGAAAACTCCTTTGAAGAATTAAAAGAAAAAAAAGTAATTTTTATCGGTGATGGTGCCAGGAAGGCAAAAGATATTTTACAGCTTCCTGATGCTGTATATGAAGATAACATCTACCCTTCTGCTCAACATCTTATCCGAAAGACGTTGGAGAAAATAGAAAAGAAGGAATTTGAAGATATTGCTTATTTTGAACCTTTTTATCTTAAAGATTTTCATGGAGTAAAGAAAAAGAAAAGCGAAGAATAATTTCTTCGCTTTTTATTTTTATTGAGGTTTTGGTGGGACACCTGAATTATTTTTAAGTTCCTGTGTAGGAGCAGCTGCAGGCTTCTTAGGAGTATTATTGGTTGGTTCCGGACTTGTATTTATCTTATTACCTCCGCCGAAATCAGCTGCAGTAGTATTGTTATTTTGGAAATCACCCGAATTCTGTGAAGGCGGAGAAGATGGTTTTCCCGGATTTTGAGGGAGTACATTTCCTTTTTCATCCGTTCCCTGGAACAGCAGATCACTTTTCAGATAATTAAGCATTTCCTTTGCCTTCTCCCCTTCAGGGGTCTTGGAGTAGTTGAGTGCGATTTGTTCCAGTTGTAAAATCATAACCTCTTTCCCACTCGATTTTCCGGCATTAAAAGCATTTAATAAATAGAGTTTCGGGACTAGTGCATCCTTAGGATATTTCTGAATGGCCTGGTCAATAATATCTCGACTTTCACCGAATTTCTCGGTTTCATATAGGGCATAAGCTCTTTTATATTCATTCTCTACCTCAGCTGAAGATTTTACGAAAGAATTATTTTTAGGATTTCTTGCAAATTCTGCATATGCTGTATAAGGATAATCTGTTAATAATAGCTGTTTAGCCCTTTCCGCAGCTTGAGGATTCTTCTCATAATTCATGGCAAAAATTTCATATAAAGCTTGTAGCATTACCTTTTCTTCAGGTTTCACATCCACAAGATCATATAAAGTTTTGGTCGCTAAAGGAGTATTCGTAAAATAATTCTGATACATGATTCCTAAGCCTAAAGAAGCCGTATCTCTTGATTTTTTAAGCTCTGAAAGTTTTCCGGCATCCGTAGGAATCTGTTCAATATAGAATGCAGGTTCGAAACGCCTCGGATTGGGTGCGGAAGTTACCCCTAATGCTTCATTTTTAAGATCTTCCAGAGAAGACATTCTTTTTGAAGAACGCCAGTTATCAGAAAGGGCTCTGTCTCCCCAAATCTGTTTAAACGAAGAAGTACCTTTGCTTACCGTATTGGTATTACTGAAATAAAAACCTTTGGTAGCAGTTCCAAAATCTTCAAAAGAATTAGAACTGTTGGCGAAGATGGAATTAGCATTATAATCCCCGGTATCAAATCCTTTATTTCTTTCTGCACGTCTCCTCTCTAATTCTTCTTTCTCTTCCTTTACCTTTAATTTGGCAATATATTTTGTAAAGTAATCCGTTCTTTGGGCATCATCCATTTTTGCTAAAGCCAGAATACTGTCATTTCTTTTAACCAGATAATAGTTTTTAGAAATCTTTTTAATATTCTCAGACTGTTCCTTTAAGAGGATTTTTGAAGGCTCATAAGTCATTACAGCTAGTGCGGAATCATAAAAACTTCCTGCTCCTATATAGTCATTCTTAGATAAATAGCTGTTTCCTATTTCATAATAAGCAAGACCACGGATCTGAGGATCGGAAACCTTTTCTTTTAGAGATTTTCTGAAAAATTCCTGAGCTTCATCTTTTTTTCCAGCCTTATTAGCCATTAACCCTAAAGCATAATAAAACTCGTTCTTTCTTGATGTATAAGTTCCTTTATTACTTACTTTTTCCAGATAATCTTTAGCTCCTGCATAATCCCCTTTTCCATTAAAAGTCTTAGCAATTTCTATCTGGGATTTTACTTCAAATTCAAAATCATTGGCATATTTATAAGCCGCTAAAAAACTCTCTCTTGCCAATTCACTTTTGCCTAAACTTTGTAAAACCTGACCTCTTAAAAAGGCAATCCTACTCTTTAATTTTTTATTGTTATTAAGTTCAAAAGCACGGTCCAATTCCTTAGCAGCCTCCTCTTTTTTCCCTTCATCCAAAAGAGCTTCAGAATGATAAATACTTAATAATTTATCGTAACTCTTATCTATTCCTTCACCCTTAAGCTTTGTAAATACCTCTGTAGATTTGTGGTAGTTTTTCATCTGTGCATAGGCTAATCCCTGATAAACTCTTGCCAATGGAAGCCTTTTATCATCCTTCATATGAGAAAAAACATAATTGAGTGCATCAAGTGCCTCCAGAGATTTATTCTGATAGATTCTGGACTGGGCAAGAATAATATAAGCATCAAAAATAGTTTTATTTTGCTCTTCCCCGTTTCGGGTTACTGAATATTTATTGATTGCTTTTAATGCCTTGGCCTCTGCAATTTCTAATGCAGTAGCACCTTTCGTTGTATTTTCTTCTCCCACTCCACCTGTTGCAGAAAGTTGGGTATTATTATTGCTTCCTGGCATGCCAGGGGGCATATTGGGTCTGCCGCTATTGGAATTTTGCTGATTGGAAGAAGGCTGGTTAACCTCTGCCATTTTCATCGTATTTTCAGCAAATGCAGCAGATTGCCCCAGATCACTTCCCAAAGGCTGATCCTCATAAGTCAGAATAGAAATATAAGGTGCATAAAAATTATCTTTATGACTCTTATCTCTACTCGTAAACTCACTGTTTAACGCATCTTTTGCATTAAACAAAGTATTATAATAAGTATGGAACCCTTTCAGGAATTTGGATCGTTGTTCCGGCCTTTTTGGTTTTGTAGAACAGGAAACAATGATGCAAGCTGCTAAAAGGAATAAAATATTCTTTTTCATTATTCAATATAACTCGCTAATCTGCTTTTTATTATGAAACAGTTTGATGATTTTGTAAAAATACTAAAATTTTATATTGAAAATATTTATAATTCTTTCAAAATTCTGTAAACCAAATGAGTGGGAAGCCCCATTATGGTGTAAAAACTTCCTGTTATCTTTTTTATTTTAGCCATTCCCAGCCATTCCTGGATACCATAGCTCCCAGCCTTGTCAAAAGGCTGATATTCACGGATATAATAATCAATCTCTCCGTCTGATATTTCTTCCAATTCTACATCGGCAACATCAGTTTCTGTGAAAATCCGGTCTTGCGTTTTTATGGTAATTCCCGTATATACCTGATGAGTTTTTGCGGATAATAGTTTCAGCATATTTTTGGCATCGTGTTCATCTTTTGGTTTTCCGAGAACTTTCTCATCAATAGCAACAACAGTGTCGGCTGTTAATAAAACTTCATCTTCTATAAGGGTCCTGAATGTTTCAGCTTTTAATTGTGACAAATAAGCAGCAGCCTCTCCTATTTTAATATCTTCAGGAAGAATTTCCTCACAATCTATTTTTACCACTTCAAAATCAAATCCCAGCTGTGAAAGCAGTTCTTTTCTTCTGGGTGATTGAGATGCTAATAATAATTTCATATTAATAATTATACAGATTGTGTATTATCTTCATGCCAGTTTCCCTGAACTTTCATTACCTGCTCAATAACATCACGGACTGCTCCACTACCTCCTTTTTTCTGGGAAATATAAGAAGCAATACCTTTGATTTCAGGAACAGCATTTTCAGGACATGCTGAAATTGCAGAACTTTCCATGATATGAAGGTCAGGAATATCGTCTCCCATGGTAAGAATTTCTTCATTTTTAAGATGATATTTATTTTTAAAATGTTCAAAATCTTCCATTTTATTATGAGATTTTGCATAATAATCTTCAATACCGAGATAATTGATCCTATGCTTTACCATTTCATCATTTCCTCCGGTAATAACCCCTATGATATAATTATTTTTTAAAGCTTTTACTACAGCATATCCATCCAGTACATTCATTACACGGCACATATTCCCTCCCGGCAACAGATAAACACTTCCATCCGTAAATACTCCGTCCACATCAAATACAAATGCTTTAATATCTTTTAATTTATCTTTATAACTCATACATTTTTTTTATAGAGCGATTCATTGTTTTATAAATTTCAAGACTTTCGTCTTTCAACAGCTGTTCATGCAGATCAAGGATTCTGGTATCATTTCTTACTGCCGGTCCGGTTTGTGCAAGCTTAGGATCTACTTCATGGATTTTCTGAACCGTTTCATCAATCAATGGCAGGAAATAATCGAAAGGAATCTCCTGAGAATCTGAAATTTCTTTAGCTCTTGTAAACAGATGATTTACAAAATTGCAGGCAAAAACAGCGGTAAGGTGTATATATTTTCTCTTTTCATGAGTACTTTCCATCACTTTTTTTGAAACTTTAGAAGCTAAATCAAAAAGAGAATTTTTATCATATTCATTCTCTGCTTCTATGAAAAATGGAATTTTATCATATTCCAGTTCTTTAGATTTTGAAAATGTTTGAAGAGGATAAAAACTTGCTTTTCTGTAAGCTCCTGCCAAAACCTCTTTGGAAAGTGAGCCCGAAGTATGGACCACCAGACTGTCTTTTTTCTGGATAAGTTTTGAAACTTCCTCCACAGACCGGTCACTTACACAGATGATATATAAATCTGCGTCCTGAAGAATTTCTGTTGAATACTCAATATGAAGCTCATCAGCGATCTCTTTCAAAGCATTTTCATTTCTTCCAAAAATCTGAATTAACGGAATCTTATTCTTAACAAAGGCTTTTGCCATGTGATAAGCTACATTTCCGGATCCAATAATTACAATTTGCATATAACAAAGATAATATTTTATGATATTTGGACTGAAAATTGAATAAGTAATTTAACTTTTAGATATTTTTGTAATCCAAACAACTGAAAGCATCTTATGAAGAGCAAGGACGCAGAAATTATCGCGATGATGCAAAATCCCCGAACCCAGGACAAAGGGCTTCGGTCTTTGATGGATGCTTATCAGAGTAGATTGTATTGGCATATTAGAAGAATTATTGTAGATGGAGAACTTGCTCAGGATACTTTGCAGGAAACATTCATTAAAGCCTATCAGAATTTTCATCAGTTTAAGAATGATAGCCAGCTGTATACATGGTTATATAGAATTGCAACCAATGAAGCATTACAACAGATCAATAAACTAAAGAAAATGCAGAAAACGGATGAAGATGCAGAATATTATTTGCAGAATCTGGTAGCAGATAATTCGGAAAGTGATGCAGAGGAAATACAGTTATTATTGCAGAATGCCATACAGAGCCTGCCTGAGAAGCAGAAGCTGGTATTTACGATGAGGTATTATGATGATTTACCCTACGAAGAAATATCTAAAATTGTGGATATGTCTGTAGGAACATTGAAAACAAATTATCATTATGCCAAACAAAAAATTGAAGAATATATAAAAGACAATTACGAAAAATAATCTTTTGAATTATAAAGATGAAAGATTTTGATATAGAAAAATTAGAACGCAAAAACATTTACAAAGTTCCTGATCATTTATTTGATACCATTCAGGATCGCGTATTTGCTGAAGTAAAAGCAGAAAAGAAAGCCCCTATATTTAAACTGAACTGGGCTTTTGCAGTGGCTGCATCACTGGCTCTGATTTTTGGAGCAACTTTTTTGTTTGATTCTGATAACGGAATAAACACGGATTCCCCAAAAACAAATATTGCAGTGGATTCCCATGCTTATACCTCTAATACAGAATCTCAGATGAGCGAAAGTGAAAAAGCTTATGAAACTTTGAAATCAGATTTAACTTCTATTGAAAAAGATAATCAAACAATTGAAGATCAGGGAAATAAAGTTGCTGTTTATAGTCAAAGTAAAAAAGAAAATAAAACGGTGAAAAATACGCCTGTAACAAGGGTGGTTTCCAGACCTACAGAAGCTCAAATGAATGAGTATCTGGATGCATTCTCAAGTTCTGAAATTTCAGAATTAGCCAATAATTCGGCTCAGGATGTTTATCTGGATTTATACAATTAAAAGAAGATGAAAAAGATATTATTTACAATTTTAATTATTTATGGCTTTGGCTTAAATGCTCAAAGTACAGATTATGATTGGAAAAAGATGGATCCTAAACAGAGAAAAGAGGTAATCAATAATCTTTCTCCTGAAGAACGGAAAGAACTTCTGAGAAAATTCAGAAATAATATGATTATAGATAATCTGGATATTGAAGCTAAGGATAAAGATAAATTTACAGCTTTATATGATGAATATATAGAGCAGCAAAGGAAAATTAAAAGTGAGTTTAATCCTCATTTCAATACGGAAACGTTGTCTGATCAGGAAGCCAGACAAAAGCTGGAACAAAGTTTTGAAGTAGGGCAGAAGCTGCTTGATAACAGAAGGAAATATGCAGAGAAAATGCAGCAGGTAATTCCTTGCCAAAAGGTCTTGAAGCTGTTTCAATCAGAGGGAATGATGAGAGATAAAATGAATGAGAGGAAACCTCACGATATGAAAAATGCTCCCAGGGCTCAACAAAACCCATAATAGTTTATTTTTTTAATGTTGGACGACTCTTGCAATATATTTGTAAGAGTCGTTTAATTTTTAAATTAAAGAAAGAATTAAAATTAACCTTTAGCATTTAATAAAGTGAAACATTTGTCTCTCTTTTTTTTATCTTTGCAAATTACAAGATTCTTAAATGAAAAATATACGAAATTTTTGCATAATCGCTCATATCGACCATGGTAAAAGTACCTTGGCAGACCGTCTTTTGGAGTATACGAATACAGTAACTCAAAGAGAATTACAGTCTCAGACGCTGGATGATATGGATTTGGAAAAAGAACGTGGGATTACCATTAAGTCCCATGCTATCCAGATGGATTATGAGTATAAAGGAGAAAAATATATCTTAAATCTTATCGATACACCGGGACACGTAGACTTTTCTTATGAGGTTTCCCGTTCCATTGCGGCCTGTGAAGGGGCTCTTCTTATTGTAGATGCAGCACAGAGTATTCAGGCACAGACGATCAGTAACCTTTACCTGGCATTGGAAAATGATCTTACAATTATCCCGATTCTTAATAAAATTGATTTACCTTCTGCGAATCCTGAAGAAGTAACTGACGAGATCATGAACTTAATCGGATGTGATTATGAAGATGTACTAAGAGTATCCGGAAAGACAGGAGAAGGAGTTCATAATTTATTGGAGCAGATCGTAGAAAGAATTCCTGCGCCGGTTGGAGACCCGAAGGCGCCTCTTCAGGCACTTATTTTTGATTCTGTTTATAATCCTTTCAGAGGAATTGAGGCTTATTTTAAAGTAGTAAACGGAAGTATTTCCAAGAATGAGAAAATTAAATTCTTTGCAACCGGAAAAGAATACGGGGCAGATGAAGTAGGAACTTTAAAGCTGAAACAGGTACCTAAGAAAACCATTGAATGTGGGGATGTAGGATATTTGGTTTCAGGTATTAAAGATGCAAGGGAAGTAAAAGTAGGAGATACCATAACCTCTTTCGAGAGACCAGCAGCAGGACCTATAGAAGGTTTTGAAGAAGTAAAGCCTATGGTATTTGCCGGGATTTATCCGATAGATTCAGAAGATTTTGAAGAATTAAGATTCTCATTAGAAAAACTGAGATTAAATGATGCCTCTTTGGTTTTTGAACCGGAAAGTTCGGCAGCATTGGGATTTGGTTTCCGTTGCGGATTCTTAGGAATGCTGCACATGGAGATCGTTCAGGAACGTTTGGACAGGGAATTCAATATGAATGTTATTACAACAGTTCCCAACGTATCTTATTTCGGATATTCTAAAAAAGAACCGGAAGTTCCGATTCTGATCAATAACCCTTCCGAAATGATGGACCCGTCCATTATGGATAGAGTGGAAGAACCGTTTATCAAAGCTTCTATTATTACAAAATCCGATTTTGTAGGATCAGTAATGACTTTATGTATTGAAAAGCGTGGAGAGATTGTTAACCAAAGTTATTTAACGGCTGAAAGAGTTGAATTAATCTTCAATATGCCTTTGGCAGAGGTAGTTTTTGACTTCTATGACAGATTGAAATCTATTTCCAAAGGATATGCGTCATTTGATTATCATCCAATCGGATTCAGAGCTTCGAAACTGGTAAAAATGGATATCCTGATTAACGGAGATATGGTAGATGCTCTTTCATCACTGATCCATGACAGTAATGCTTATCATATCGGAAAGAAAATGTGTGAAAAACTTCGTGAACTGATTCCGAGACAGCAGTTTGATATTGCAGTTCAGGCGGCATTAGGAACAAAGGTTATTGCAAGAGAAACAATTAAGGCTTTAAGAAAGGATGTGACCGCAAAATGTTACGGAGGAGACATTTCCAGAAAGCGTAAACTTTTGGAAAAGCAGAAAGAGGGAAAGAAAAAAATGAAGCAGATTGGTAGGGTGGAAGTACCGCAATCAGCATTTATGGCAGTATTAAAGCTAAACGATTAATATATATAAAGCCGGGAAATTTTTCCCGGCTTTTTCTTACTCTAAAGTTCATTAAAATAATGTAATTTTGTGTGGTATTAACGCAAATATTTATGCAGGATATTAAAGTTGCAGTAGATGCTGTCATTTTCGGATACTTTGATAAGAAAGATCTACAATTGCTTTTGATTAAAAGAAAAATTGAACCTTTCAAAGGTGGCTGGGCGCTGCCCGGAGGATTGGTTTTGGATGATGAGAATCTGGACACTGCAGTAAAAAGAGAATTGTATGAAGAAGCTGGTATAAAGCCCGATTTTTTAGAACAACTCTATACTTTTGGTAATGTGGGTAGGGATCCGAGGAACAGAGTGGTTTCCGTAGCATTTCTGGGGCTCGTAAACCCTTCTTACCACAATCTTTTAGCCGACTCTGATGCAGAAGATGCGCAGTGGTTCAGTATTAAAGAATTACCTGAACTGGCATTTGACCATCAGCAAATTATAGATATGGCTTTAAATAGGCTCAGAACCAAGATACAGTACCAACCGATCGGATTCAATTTATTGAATCAAGAATTCCCTTTTTCAGACCTGGAGCATCTTTATACAACGATTATCGGCCAGGAAATAGACCGCAGAAATTTCCGTAAGAAAATAATGAGCTATGGACTTTTGAATGAGACTGAGCATTTTAAAAAAGAAGGCAGTGGCCGTCCGGGTAAATTATTTACTTTCAATCAGAAGAAATATAAAGAACTGGAAGAACAGGGGTTCTACTTTGAAATAAAATTAGCTTAAATTTTTACAGCTGAAAATCAGTTGATTAGATTGTTTAGTGTAATATATACGCAAATAAATTTGGTTTCTATATTGTGTTCTTATAAATTTGCGTAAAAATAACACAGTATGAAATATACTTTACAAAATATAATGGAAAGATTTCAAAAGAAAGAAAAGATCAAATTTCTTTTTTTCTGGGGTCATACGGTAAAAGAACAGATCACTAAAGCCTGCTTCAGTCAGTGGTACCCGTGCCGTTTTGAAGAAAAAGGAATTGTTTATAAAACAGCTGAACATTTTATGATGGCAGAAAAAGCACGTTTATTTAACGATCAGGAAATACTGGATAAGGTTTTACTATCTAATGGCCCAAAACAGGCAAAAAGTTTGGGCAGGAAAGTGAAAAGCTTTGATCCGGTTATTTGGGATGAGCATAAATATGAACTGGTAAAAAAGGGGAATCTTTTAAAGTTCAGTCAAAATGAAAAGCTGAAATCATTTCTTTTGTCCACGGGAAATAAAATACTGGTAGAAGCAAGTCCTTATGACAGAATCTGGGGAATCGGAATGCTGGAAAGTGATTCCAGGGCTGAAAATCCGCTTCAGTGGAATGGTAAAAACCTTTTAGGATTTGCTTTGATGGAGGTAAGGGATGAATTAAATCATTCAAATGGATAGAAAAGAAGTCAAAAAAAATTTACCTTTAATTTGCGTAAAAAACACGCTAAAAAAACAATAAATTGTTTCACTCTAAAATTTAAAGTTATGTTTGGATTTAAACACATCAAATTTGATTCAATGACCTATATTTTTCATTTCAAAAATGGAAATATTGTAAAAGAAGGAAGAGGATTATCATTCTTTTATTTTGCACCTAATAGTTCAATTGTTGCCATTCCGATGGGAAGTAATGATCTGCCGTTTATATTCAATGAAAATACATATGATTATCAAACAGTTAAGATACAGGGTCAGATAAGCTATAAAATTACAGATCCTAAGGCTATTTCTGATACATTAGACTTTACCGTCAATGAATCGGGTGTATATAAGAAAAATGAAATTGAGAAACTTAATCAGAGGATTATCAATCTTGCGCAGACTTCTACTTCCTCTTTCATTCATGAAATCAGTCTGAAGGAAGCAATCCGTTCGGCTAAGAAAATAGAAGAAAATATTTTAGAAGGATTAATCACTTCAGAAGCGGTTCAGACCATGGGAATTGAAATCCTTGGAGTAAATATCCTAGCGGTGCAGACTACCCCGGAAATGGCAAGGGCTCTAGAAACCGAAACAAGGGAAAAACTACAGCAACAGGCAGACGAAGCTATCTATGAAAGGAGAAACTTTGCTGTGGAGCAGGAAAGAAAAATTAAAGAATCTGAGCTTAATACGGAAATTGCTGTTGAGGAAAAACAAAAGCAGATTGCTGAAAAAAGAATGGAAACAGAAGTTCAGAACGAAGAAAATAACAGAGTGCTCAGGGAAATGAAGATATCTGCTGATATAGCAGTAGAGAATCAGAGAAAGCAGCTGATAGAACAAAAAACAGAGAATGACAGAAAAGAAGCGGAAACGAAGGGATATGTTTTGGAAACCTCTTTGAAACCTTATAGAGAAACGGATTGGAGAATTCTAAATGCCTTACATGGAAGTCAGGATGCAAGATCAAATATTGCCCTTGCTTTCCGGGAGTTGGCAGAAAATGCAGGGAAGATAGGAAAACTGAATATCAGTCCGGATTTATTGGAAACATTACTCACTGAAAAATAAAAGGATATGTCTATAGAATATGCTATTATCATCAAGAATAAAACAAGATTGGAATCATTGGTTGAAAGATTCAATACAAAAGCCCAAGCTCAGTTTTATATTGAAAAGTCAGGAGGGAATTTTCAGGAATATACAGAAGAACATGAAAAATTTTATCAGTCTTTTGTCGAAGTTCAGACCAGACTTTCAAAGATTATTAAAAATAAAATAGTGGAAAGAGAATTTATTTCCTCTTATATTTTTTCAGAAAATAATCTGATTGTAGTAGTAGGGCAGGACGGATTGGTAGCCAATGTCGCAAAATATTCTAAAAACATTCCTATAATAGCTGTTAATCCGGACAAAGAAAGATATGATGGTATACTGCTTCCTTTCAATACTAAAAATTTCGTGAAAGGGGTAAATGCTGTAATCAATGAAAATTTTAAAGTAAAGAAAATGAAATTTGCAGAAGCTGTTTTAAATGACGGACAAAGATTATTGGCAGTGAATGATCTTTTTGTTGGAATTTCTTCCCACAGCTCAGCGAGATATAAAATCATTCTTGATGGAAAAGAAGAGATCCATTCCTCAAGTGGAATAATTGTTTCTACCAAAACAGGAAGTACAGGATGGCTAAGTTCTATTTTTAATATGGCTTTTGGAGTGCTTGGTCTAGAAAAATCTGATTATCCCGAATTCAGTGAAGATGATTTGTATTTTGCAGTGAGAGAACCTTTCAAAAGTAAAAGAACCCAAACTGAAATTTGCGGAGGAATGATTGAAAGGGGAAATAAGATCACCATTGAATCATTAATGCCAAATAATGGCTTTATCTTTAGTGATGGAATTGAACAGGACTTTTTACAGTTCAACAGTGGGTCAACAGCAGAGATCAGGCTTTCAGAAGAAGAAGCAGTTTTAGTAATTAATTAAAAATCTAATGATGAAAACAAAAACACTTTACAGGCCGGTAGGAGAAAAAGAAATGATACTGATCATAGAAAGCGGATATAAAAGATTCCCTCCAAGATTAGAATGGCAGCCGATATTCTATCCGGTTTTAAATGAAGAATACGCTTCAGAAATTGCAGAAAAATGGAATACAAGGGATGGCTTTGGAAATTATCTGGGATTTGTAACCCAATTTGAAGTGTCAGAAGAAATATATAACCAATATCCTGCTCAGAATGTAGGAGCCAGAAATCATAATGAACTTTGGGTTCCTTCAGAAAAATTGGAAATTTTCAATGAGGCAATAATCGGAGATATAAAAGTTATAAAAATATATGTAGGCGATCATTTTAAAAGATCTGAAAGCCCCGAAATAGAAAACCTGATTTCAAAATTGAAAAAGCAATGAAAACGATACATTATTTAAAAGGAGATGCTACTGCACCCCAAGCCAGCGGAGTGAAAATTATCGCTCATATCTGTAATGATCTTGGAGGATGGGGAAAAGGTTTTGTACTGGCAGTTTCCAAAAGATGGAAAGAGCCTGAAAAAGAATATAGAGACTGGCACCGCTTCAGAAGCAAAAATAATTTTGGATTAGGAGAAATCCAGGTGATCCAGGTAGAAAAATATATTTATGTTGCCAATATGATCGGTCAAAAAGGAATGAAAACGGGTAGTAATGGAGTTCCGGTTCGCTATGAAGCTATTGAAAAATGTTTAACAAAGCTTACACAAGAAGCTAAAAACTTAGGAGCAAGTGTTCATATGCCTCGGATAGGATGTGGATTGGCAGGAGGAAAATGGGAAATGATAGAACCGGTTATTACCAAGACTTTATTGGAAAATGATGTTGAGGTATATGTGTATAATTTTGAATAAAAATAATTACTATGAAGCTTAGATTAAAAAAATATAAAGAACAGTTACCCTACTGGCCTGAAAACGGCTATCACATCATGGCTCAATATGATGATGAAAAAATTGTGGTATATCAGTCTTATCGGAAAGACATCGGGGAATTTGCCGTAAAAAATCAATATTTCGGAGGAAACTTCAGCCTGGAAAGAATGACCTGGATAAAACCCAATTTTCTTTGGATGATGTTTAGGAATGGCTGGGGTAAAAAAGAAGGACAGGAATGTGTTCTCGCAATTCATTTAAAGCTGGATGCCTTTAAAAAATATCTGGAAAATTCAGTATATTCATCATATAATGAAAAACTGAATATTTCCAGGGAAGAATGGCAAAATCAGGTGAAAAATTCTTCTGTAAGACTTCAGTGGGATCCGGATCATGATCCGTTTGGAAATAAACTGGAAAGAAGAGCAATTCAGATTGGACTAAGAGGTGAATTTATCCATTCTTTCGCAAAAGAAGATATTATCCTTATTGAAGATATTTCAGATTTTGTAAGTGAACAGTATCAGCTCGTATGGGAAGATAAGTTGAATGAATTATTGCTTCCAGAAGAAAAACCTCTTTTATTTAATGATACCCTGAATAAAAAATTAAAATTAGTATGACGACATTCATTGAATTAATCAAAGGAGATATCACCAAGATCAAGGCAGATGCCATTGTTAATGCAGCCAATTCCTCTCTTCTGGGAGGCGGAGGTGTGGACGGAGCCATTCACCGGGCAGGAGGTAAACAGATTCTGGAAGAATGTATACAGATCAGAAACAGGCAGGGAAAATGCAATACCGGAGAAGCAGTAGTAACTTCCGGAGGAAATCTTCAGGCAAAATATGTGATCCATACAGTAGGACCGGTTTGGAATGGAGATGAAGAAAAAGGAAAAAGACTCCTGGCTAATTGTTATAAGAATTCATTACAACTCGCCGAAAGCCTTGATGTGAAAACCATTGCTTTTCCCAATATCAGTACAGGGATTTACAAATATCCCAAAGAGCTGGCGGCAGAAATTGCTGTTAATGAGGTAAGGAGTTTTGAATTCAAAAAAATTGAGACAGTCATTTTCGTCTGCTTTGATCATGAAAATGAAAAGATTTACGATCAATTATTAAAAAAGAAACAATGAAAAAATTAACCATATTAAGCGGTGCCGGAATAAGTGCCGAAAGTGGAATACAAACATTCAGAGATGGAGACGGGCTTTGGGAAAACCATGATGTTATGCAGGTAGCAAGTCCCCAAGGATGGAGAAATGATAGAGCTTTAGTGTTGGAATTCTACAACCAGAGACGTCGTCAGCTTCATGAAGTACAACCTAATGAGGCTCATCAGTTATTGGCAGAATTAGAAAAATACTTTGATATTCAGATTATTACCCAGAATATAGATGATCTTCATGAAAGAGCAGGTTCTACCAATATTCTTCACATTCATGGAGAGCTGTTTAAATCATGTTCCTGTAATAATAAGAATTTGGTTTATGAGCAGAAAGAAGATATCAATGTAGGAGACAAGGCGGAGGATGGAGCTCAGTTAAGACCGTTTATCGTTTGGTTTGGAGAAGATGTGCCATTATACCAGACGGCAAGAGAAATGGTGAAAGAAGCCGATATTTTAGTGGTTATAGGGACTTCCTTGCAGGTCTATCCGGCAGCGGGATTGCTTCATGAAATTAAAGATGACTGTTTGTTGGTGGTAATCAACCCGAATGAAACAGAAATGAGCTTCGGAAACAGAGCGGTGGTCATTAAAGAAAACGCAACAAAAGGGATGAAACTTTTGTTTGATAAATTAGTAAATATGGCATAATGGAAAATACAGTGAAGGCAGGTATTTTTGGAGTTTGTGTTGGAGATGCATTAGGTGTTCCTGTAGAGTTTAAAAAAAGAGAAGACTTAAAAAAGAATCCTGTCACTGGATATTTGGAATATATGTCGTGGAACCAGCCAAGAGGAACCTGGAGTGATGACAGTTCATTAACGCTTTGTCTTGCAGAAGAACTAACAAAGGGTTATGATTTGGAGAGAATAGGAAAGAGTTTTGTAAAATGGAATCAATATGGCCATTGGACAGCACATGGAAAACTTTTTGACATTGGTGGAACTACAAAACATTCTATTGCCAGATTAATTAAAGGTGAGAGTGCCCGATTTTCAGGTAATATTTTTGAAGAAGATAATGGAAACGGATCACTAATGAGAATCCTTCCCTTGGCTTTTTATCTAAAGGATGAAGAAGATATTGAAAAATTATACCAGACAATAAAAGAAGTTTCAGCCATTACTCATGGGCACTTTCGTTCTGTGTTTGCATGTTTTATTTATGTGAATTTTGCGATTCAGTTAATCAAAGGAAAAACTAAGAAAGAGGCTTATGCTTATATGCAAAAAACCGTACTGAAATATGCAGAAACCCATGGCTTCAATTCAAATGAAGTTCAGCTTTTTCAAAGAATTTTAATTTATGATATTTCCGGTTATCGGGAAGATGAAATTAAAAGCAGCGGCTATGTTCTCCACAGTCTGGAAGCATCATTATGGTGCTTTATGAATTCAGAATCGTATTCTGAAGCTGTTCTGAAGGCCGTAAATCTGGGAGAGGATACCGATACTACCGGAGCTATTACCGGAGGGATTGCCGGAATTTACTATGGATACGATTCTATTCCCGAAGAATGGATTTCTGAACTTGTAAGAAAAGAAGATATAGAGAAACTATGTGATAAGCTGGAAACCAAATTAATGAAATAAACACAAAATTATGAATGAAATAGAAACGAAAAGAATAAGTAAATTTTTAAGCCTTATATTAAGACATCAGCCCGAAACTATCAATCTGCATCTGGATGAAAACGGTTGGGCAGATGTGGATGAGTTACTGGAAAAATCTAAAAAGAAAAGAATACTATTTACCTTTGAAGAATTGGAAGAAGTAGTGGCAACCAATAATAAAAAAAGGTTTGCTTTTAATGAGGACAAAACAAAAATAAGAGCCAGCCAAGGACATTCCATTGATATAGATCTCGCACTGATTCCTCAGCAGCCACCTGAGTTTCTTTACCATGGAACAGCAGAAGGAAATATTTCCTCTATCTTAGAGAAAGGAATTGAAAAGAGAAACAGGCAGCATGTTCACCTCAGTTCTGATAAAGAAACAGCAACAAAAGTGGGAATGCGGCATGGAAAGCCCGTGATTCTGACCGTCAGGACAGGAAAGATGTTTGATGATGGAATTTTATTTTTCTTTTCTGATAATGAAGTCTGGCTGACGGATTATGTGGATGCAAAATACATTTCAAAATGAAAAGAAGATTAGTACTAGGGGATATTCATGGAGGATTTAAAGCATTAAAACAAATATTTGAAAGAGCAGAAGTAACAGTAGATGACCAATTAATTTTCCTTGGAGATTATGTCGATGGATGGAGTGAATCTTCTGATATAATTGAGTTTTTGATCGATCTTTCCGGAAAACAGGATTGTATTTTTATCAAAGGGAACCATGATGCCTGGTGTGAAGATTGGTTGCTGTCGGAAACGGGCCCTAATGTTTGGCTGGCCAATGGAGGAAGAAGTACCGTGGAAAGCTATGCAGATTATTCTTCAGGAGATCGTAAAAGGCACCTCGAATTTTTTCAGCGAATGAAAAACTATTACGTTGATGAGGAAAACCGTTTGTTCATTCATGCGGGTTATTCCTCTATGCATGGACCTGAAAAAGAAGTCTATTCCAGTAATTACCGCTGGGACAGGACCTTGTGGGAAACAGCCGTAGCTATGGATAAAAAACTGGATAAAAATTCAGAATTATACCCCAAAAGACTGCTATTATATAGAGAAATATTCATCGGGCATACACCAACCCTGTATTTAGGAATTAAAACTCCTCTAAATAAAGCCAACATCTGGAATATGGATACAGGAGCCGCTTTTAGAGGAACGTTATCTATAATGGATATTGAAACCAAAGAATTTTGGCAAAGTGATCCATTACCATCCTTATATCCTAACGAAAGAGGGCGAAACAGCGACAGTATAAGAGGTTGAAAATAAATATTCTCTTCTAAAAATCAGCGGTATGAAAAGAAAAAATATTCAGCGTCCTTCTGCATTACAAAACTTTAAGTAATTTTAAAGTTCAAAACATGCACTTCCATGAAACTTAAATATCTCTTACTCTCCCTGAGTTCATCCTTATTTTTTGCTCAAAATTCATTTCAGACTCCTTTTGAAAAAGGTAATGGTAATCAAACGGTTACTTATGATGAGATGAATACCTACTATCTTGGTCTGGCTAAAAATTTTAAAACCATTCAATACCTTAAAAAAGGAGAAGATGATAATGGAAAACCCATCTATGTAGTTGTTTATAATCCCTTTCCTGAGAAAGAAATAGAAAAATTGAGGAAAGATAAAGCTGTTTTATTCATTAATAACGGAATTCATCCCGGAGAACCGGATGGAATAGATGCAACCATGATGCTGATGCGTGATTTGGCTACTCAAAAAGTAAAATCTCCTCAAAACTTTGTGATTGCTGCAATCTCAGCCTATAATGTAAGCGGAATGCTCAACAGAGGATCTTATTCAAGAGCCAATCAAAATGGACCTGAGCAATATGGATTCCGGGGAAATGCAAGAAATTATGACCTCAACCGGGATTTCATTAAAACAGATTCAAAAAATGCCAGAAGCTTTCAGGAAATATATCAGTGGCTAAAGCCGGATGTTTTCATTGATAATCATGTAAGCAATGGCGCTGATTATCAGTATACCTTTACTTATATTTCAACTTTTAAGGAACGATTAGGTAAAGTTCTCGGAGAATACTTTTATGATAGCTACCAGTCTAAAAACCTTGAAGATTTGAAGAAATTGGGGTATGAAAGTACGCCCTATGTCAATATTCATGGTGATGTCCCTGAAATAGGTTTTGCAGCCTTTGAAGATTCACCAAGATATTCCACGGGTTATACCACTTTATTTAACTCTCTTGGAACGGTTCCTGAAACTCATATGCTGAAACCTTATGATAAAAGAGTGGATGCTACCTATAAGTACATGCTGGTTAACCTCCAGAATCTTGATAAAGATTATAAAAAGATAAAAGAGCTTCGCATTGAAAACTTAAAACAATACCAGGCAGGTAAAACCTATGGAATCCGATGGAAAATAGACTCCACAAAGTTTAGTACAATGGATTTCAAAGGGTATGAAGGTTTATATAAGCCAAGTGAAGTTTCCGGTAAACCAAGATTATATTATGACAGAAATAAGCCGTTTACCAAGAAAATAAAGCTATTTACCACTGCGGAACCCACAGGTTACATTACCATTCCCAAATACTATATAATCCCACAATCGGAATATCGGGTAATTGAAGCATTCAAAAGGAATAATATCCTAATGACACCTTTACAGAAAGATAGCCTTATTGTTGTCGAATCCTATAAAATTAAAGATTTTAAAACTGTAAAAAATCCTTATGAAGGACATTATCTCCACTATGAAACTGTTGTAGATAAATCTAATCAGAAAAGAACTTTTGCAGCAGGAGACTATTTGGTTCCCACTCAGCAGGAAGGGGTGAAATATATCATAGAAACATTAGAGCCTGAAGCGCTGGATTCATTTTTCAACTGGAATTTCTTTGATGGAATCCTGGCCCAGAAGGAATATTATTCCACTTATATTTTTGAGGATACAGCAGCAGAATTATTGAAAAAAAATAAAACTCTCAGGAAAAAATTAGAAGCTCAAAAAGCTAAGGACCAAAAGTTTGCAGAGGATGGTGAAGCCCAATTGGATTGGATATATAAGAATTCTCCTTATTACGAAGAAAAAACATTCAGACAATATCCTGTCTATAGGATACAATAAAAAAAGTGACGTTTCACATGAAACGTCACTTTTAATTTATTTTGGTAAACCTTTTTCCAGAGCGTGGTTAGCTCTTTTAATGGCTAATCTTTCTTTCCAGTCCATATACCTCTTTTTGAAGCGGGCTTTCATGAAACTGTCAAACTTTCTCTGAACCGTAAGATTCCATAAAGAATGTGCTTTTACAGCCCATGACTTATCCCATGCTCTTAATGATATGGAGAAACTTCCGTCAAGATATTTCATCCAGTGCCACCAGCCGGTAGGCATAAATAACGTATCGCCGTGCTCAAGGAAACACTCAATTCCCTCTACACCATCTAATGCAGGGAAATTTTTGAAATCAGGGTTTTCGATGTCATAATCTTCCAGTGAATAGGTAGCATATGGGATCTGATATAGCCTTTCTTTCCATTTATAGTCAAATAACAGGATATGCTTTCTTCCATTGAAGTGAGTATGGAAAATATGAGCCATATCAATATCGAAATGTAAGAAAGTTACGGATCCTTTTCCACCGAAAAACATATTAGGATATTTATCTAAAAAGCCTCCCATCAAATCTTTTGGGAAAACATAATCATCTAAGAGCTGCGGAGCATATTTTATGGGATCAAAAAGAAAAATTCTCAGATCAGTAGGTTCCTTTTCAATTAAATCTATATAATCTCCAAATTTCATTTCTGCAGCAGAAGCATTAATAGGAGCAGAAGGGTCCGCCTTGGCGCTATCATATAATGGGACAGTAATATCACCTACCACTTCTTTCATATAATCTAGCGTCCATTTTTGGTAGGCCGGCCATTTTCGGGCCATATTTTTTATAACAACAGGGATTCTCGGTTTCAGGTATTTTTCACGGAATTCTTCTTGTGTGATATCATCCACCACATCAATAGGCTTTAAAATAACTCCCATTTTAAATAAATTTTTTAATGTTACAAAATTATTAAATAAATTTTTACGAACAATTGTTTAAGTTTTTTTTAATCTATGA
>NZ_JALAHD010000209.1 GCF_022712095.1 Chryseobacterium sp.
AACTCATAATTATTAAACAACTACTTATCTATCAAATATCATCGTTAGAAATTCTAACACACTCTTTATCTCTTAACTTCTTATCACTTTATTATCCATGCAGATATTATTAAATCATCTTGAATTTTGCAATTTTTCTGCACAAAATATTAACACTGTTAATTAAAATAACATTGTTAAATATAATTATCAAACTCTTAAACTTAAAATTTGATTATATGAAACTATTTGGATCAACGAAGATTATGGTATTTTTTGCCGGTATAATTATTCTTCAAAACTGCACCAAAGCAGCAGAAAGCTCTAATCAGTCACCTCCGGCACCGGAGCTTCCTGTATATACAGTAACCTCCTCCCATGCTACTATTTTTCAAGAATTCCCGACTGCTTTAGAAGGAAAAAATAACGTAGAAATAAGATCTCAGGTAGACGGCTACCTCGATAAAATATATGTGGAGGAAGGATCTTTTGTAAGAGCGGGACAGCCACTATTTAAAATAGACTCTCGGTCATACGGGGAACAGGTGAATATGGCTTCAGCAAATGTACAAGCTGCCAATGCCAATATACAGAAAGCTAAAGTGGAAGTAGACCGTCTTGAACCTTTGGTGAATGCAAAAATTGTCTCTGACGTACAGCTTAAAACAGCAAAAGCCAATTATGCTGCTGCCGTAGCTGCTGCTGCCCAGGCAAAAGCCTCCTTGGGAAATGCCCGGATCAATGTAGGCTTTACAACTATTGTCGCTCCTGTAAGCGGATATATAGGACGAATTCCTTACAAAAAGGGAAGTCTCATCTCAAGGACAGACCCTAGTCCGTTGACACTTCTTTCCGATATCAGTGAGATCTATGCATATTTCTCTTTAAGTGAATTGGATTTCATCGCTTTTCAGAATAAATATCCGGGAGAAAATATAGAAGAAAAATTAAAAAATATGCCTATGGTAGAGCTTCTGATTGCAGATAACAGTATTTATCCCGAAAAAGGACATATGAGCATCGTAGACGGTCAGTTTGATAAAAGTACAGGAGCAATCAGTGTCAGAGCTACATTTCCAAATGCCAGGGGAATACTAAGAACCGGAAATACAGGAAGAATACGTATGCCACAACTATTCTCAAACGCAGTGATTATTCCACAGGAATCTACTTTTGAAATACAGGATAAAACTTATGTCTATATTCTTGGAAAAGATGGAAAGGTAGGCAGTAGACCTATAGGTATTTCAGGAAAAACGGAAAGCTATTACTTCATTTCAGAAGGGCTTGCTAAAGGAGATAAAATAGTATACACAGGATTGGGTAGTTTAAAAGAAGGAGCAGCCATTCACCCAAAACCTATCTCTTCCGACAGTCTGTTCAGAGCTAAACGTTTATAACCTCTGATTTCAATACAGAAGACTTAAAAAATCAACTATTATGCTAAAACAATTTATAGAAAGACCGGTACTCTCTACCGTAATCTCCATCATACTTTTATTATTGGGGGTATTATCCCTCTTTAATCTTCCTATTACGCTGTTCCCGGATATTGCACCGCCCAGCGTTCAGGTTACGGCATTCTATCCGGGAGCAAATGCAGAAGTTGTGGCCCGTTCTGTAGCAACTCCAATTGAAGAAGCTGTAAACGGAGTGGAAAACATGACTTATATGACTTCCAACTCAAGTAATGACGGTACCATGACCCTGAATGTATTTTTCAAACAGGGATCAGATCCGGATAATGCAGCTGTTAACGTACAGAACAGAGTGTCAAAAGCAATGAGTCAGCTTCCTCAGGAAGTAACCCAAGCCGGAATCTCTACTCAGAAAGTACAGAATAGCTTTATTATGTTCATGGGGCTATATAGTGAAGATCCTAAGCAATATGATGAACTTTTTCTTCAGAATTATATGAAGATCAACATCATTCCTCAGTTACAGCGTATTCCGGGGGTCGCACAGGCTCAGGTTTTCGGAACCAGAGATTACTCTATGCGTATTTGGTTGAAACCGGACAGGCTTGCAGCCAATAACCTTTCCCCACAGGAAGTCATGAATGCCATTAAAAACCAAAACCTTGAGGCTGCTCCCGGCCGTCTTGGGCAGGGAAGTAAAGAAACTTATGAATACATCCTGAAATATAAAGGAAAACTGAATAAAAACGAAGACTATGAAAATATTGCCATTAAAGCTAATAATGACGGATCATTTTTAAGGCTTAAAGATGTTGCCCGTGTAGAATTTGGTTCCTATACTTATACTGCTGCTAACCGGGTGGATGGAAAACCTGTTTCAGGATTTGCCATTCTGCAGACCTCTGATTCCAATGCCAATGAAATTCTCACCGAAATTGAAAAACAGGTCAATGAATTTTCAAAGACATTACCTAAGGGAATTAAACCTATTATCATGTACAATTCAAAAGATTTCCTCGATGCCTCTATCCATCAGGTAGTAGAAACATTGATAATCGCTTTTATTCTGGTATTTATTGTCGTTTATATATTCCTTCAGGATTTCAGATCTACCCTCATCCCTGCTATTGCAGTTCCTGTAGCTATTATCGGAACCTTCTTCTTCCTGCAGTTGTTTGGGTTCAGCATTAATATGCTCACCTTATTTGCATTGGTATTAGCCATTGGAATTGTAGTAGATGATGCCATTGTCGTGGTAGAAGCGGTCCATTCTAAAATGGAACATACAGGAATGCCTGTAGAACAGGCCACCATTAATTCTATGAGTGAAATATCCGGCGCCATTATTTCCATAACATTGGTAATGTGTGCCGTATTTATCCCCGTAGGATTTATGCAGGGACCAGCAGGAGTATTCTACAGACAGTTCGCATTCACATTAGCCATAGCTATTTTAATTTCAGCGGTTAATGCATTAACACTCAGTCCTGCATTATGTGCTATTTTCCTGAACGACCCACAGGGTGAACATGATGAACATGGACAGAAAAAAGGATTTGGTACCAGGTTCTTTAATGCTTTCAATGCTGCTTTTAGTACGATCACCCAAAAATATATTTACAGCGTTAAATTTTTAATCAAGAACAAATGGCTCGCTGTAGGAGGGTTAGTAATTATCACTGCCTCAAGTATATTTCTCATTAAAAAAGCACCTTCTGGATTCATTCCTACCGAAGACCAGGGATTTGTATTATATGCAGTTAATACTCCGCCAGGGAGCTCTCTGGAAAGGACTCACAATGCAACTGAGCAGATTGATAAAATTGTAAAAGGAGAAAAAGCAACCAATCATCTTTGGGTAGCAGATGGGCTTAACTTCATCAGCAATGCGAATGCTTCTCCCTATTCCGCCGGCTTTATTAAACTAAAAGACTATAAGGACAGAGGAGACCTTAAAGATCCTGATGAGATCGCCGCTGCATTAACGGGAAAAGTGGGTGCCGTAAAAGATGCCAATGCCTTTTTCTTTAATTTTCCTACGGTTCAGGGATTCGGAAATGTAAGTGGTTTTGAATTCATGCTGCAGGATAAAACCAACGGTTCTTTTGAACAGCTCGGACAAACTACACAGACATTCATCGGAGAACTGATGAAACGTAAAGAAATAGCTTTTGCTTTTACAACTTTCGCTGCAGGAAATCCCCAATACACCATTGAAGTGGACGCTGATAAAGCCAATCAATTGGGTGTTTCCGTCTCTGATCTTATGCAGACCATGCAGATTTATTTTGGAAGCAGCTATGTTTCAGACTTTAACCGATTTGGAAAATATTACAGGGTAATGGCGCAGGCTGATATTCCTTACCGTACCGATATTAATTCACTTGAAGGAATTTATGTAAAAAATAATCAGGGGGAAATGGTTCCTACAAAGACACTGGTTACTTTAAAAAGAACATTCGGACCTGAAACCGTGACAAGAAATAACCTTTTCAATGCAGTGACTATTAACGGGACTCCGAAACCAGGTTACAGTACCGGAGATGCCATTAAAGCAGTGGAAGAAGTTGCCAAGCAATCTTTACCTCGCGGATATGGTTATGAATGGACCGGAATTACACGGGAAGAAATTAAAACCGGTGGACAAACTGTTTTCATTTTCTTATTAAGTATTCTGTTTGTTTATTTTTTATTAGCCGCACAATACGAAAGTTATATACTTCCTTTTGCTATCATTCTTACCATTCCTACAGGAATCTTCGGAGTGTTTGCATTTACAGGCCTGGCAGGAATTGACAACAACATTTATGTACAGGTAGGATTAATCATGCTGGTGGGACTCTTAGCTAAAAATGCCATCCTTATTGTGGAGTTCGCAGTTCAGAGAAGAAAAGCTGGAAAAACGCTTATCGAATCTGCTCTTCAGGCATCCAGACTTCGTTTGAGACCTATATTGATGACCTCCTTTGCCTTCATTATCGGTATGCTTCCTCTTGTATGGACGCAGGGGGCTTCAGCAAAAGGGAATCATTCTATCGGAATAAGCACGGTAGGCGGAATGCTTACCGGAGTTATATTCGGAATATTCATTATTCCTGTGATGTACATTATTTTCCAGTATCTGCATGAGAAAATGCCGAGTAGAAAAAGAAAAAAATTACAAAAACAAATTCATGAACAACCGGCTTTACCTATTCACTAAAGCCATTAAAAAATTAACAATGAAAAGAGTAAAAAACTTTTTAATAACTATAGCACTGGCATTAGCCTCAGTTTCCTGTGTATCAAAGCTTGCTTACACAGAGCCTGATGCAGAGCTTCCCGATCAGTTTCGGACAACTGCTACTGCAGATACTGCCAGCATTGCCAATTTAGAATGGAAAGAATTTTTCAGAGATCCTATATTACAGAGGTTAATAGAAAAAGGTATTACCAAAAACTATGATTTACAGATTGCTTTACAACAAGTGGCAGCCTCACAAGAAAAATTAAAGCAAGCCAGATATTTACAATATCCGGACATTGGTTTAGGAGTGTCGGGACAAATATCTAGACCTTCCAGAAACAGTATGAACGGGCAAAGCCTTAATTTATTTTTAGGACAAAATCACGTAGAAGACTATAATGCGGCATTTAATCTTTCCTGGGAAGCTGATATCTGGGGTAAAATAAAAAACCAGAAAGAAGTTTCAAGGATTCAGTACCTGCAGACCTATGAAGCTTCAAAAGCAATTCAGACACAGATTATCGCTGCCATTGCACAAGGATATTATAATTTATTAATGCTGGATAAACAACTGAAAATCGCTCAATTCAATCTGGAACTCAGCAATAATACGCTTACTATTACTCAGAAAATGTGGGAAAGTGGAGATACGACTTCTTTGGGAGTTCAACAGGCAACAGCACAAAAGCAGTCTACCGAACTTTTGATTTCCCAACTGGAACAGAATATAGCGATTCAGGAAAATGCATTGAGTATTCTGACCGGCGAAATGCCCGCAACGGTTACTCGTACAATAGAAATGTCCGATACCTCATTGCCTCAGGATATTTCAGCAGGCCTTCCTGCCGCTATGGTGAGCCGCCGTCCGGATGTCAGACAACAGGAACTTGCCCTTCTGGAATCCAATGCAATGGTAGGTATTGCCCAGGCCAATATGTATCCTTCCCTAAAAATCACAGCCAATGGAGGGGTAAATTCTTTCAGGTTTGATAACTGGTTTCAGATTCCGGCCTCCTTATTCGGATCTGCTTTAGGAGGAATTACCCAGCCTATTTTTCAGAAACGACAATTGAAAACTGATCTGGAAGTGGCAAAAATTCAAAGAGAAAAAAATGTATTGACTTTTCGTCAGGCAGTTTTGAATGCGGTAGGAGAAGTTTCGGATGCTTTGGTTTCTAATGAAAATTTAAAAGTTCAGGAACAAAAAGCAGAAGAACAGGTACAGACTTTAAAAGACGGGATAAAAAGTGCCCAGATGCTCTATAAAGGAGGAATGGCTAATTATCTGGAAGTAATTACTGCACAGGGAAATTCTCTTCAGGCAGAGCTTAACCTTGCTTCGGTAAAAAGGCAGCGGTTGAGCAGTATCGTAGATTTATACAGAGCGCTTGGCGGCGGCTGGAAATAGTTAATTAAATTTTATATTGTTGAGGTGTGGTTCTTTTAGGACCGCACTTTTTATTTTTTAATATAAATCGTAATAAATATATCTGGATATTATCACAGATTTCAAATGGTAGAAATTCTTTTAAAACTGATATAAGAGGTATATATTTGTTTGTGAAAAAGTGAATTTACTTTTTTATTTCTTTATTAATCCATTGTATAAGATCTTCAAAATCTTTTTGGGAATATCCTAACTGTAAATAATGAATATCATCGGCCTTCCGGTACCAGGTGAGCTGACGCTTGGCATATCTACGGCTGTTTTTTTTGATTTCTTCCATAGCAAAATCCAGGTCCCATTCTCCATCAAAATATTTAAAAAGCTCAGTATATCCTACTGTTCTTAAAGCGATTAGATCACGATAGGATTCAAGTCCTTTGACTTCTTCAAGTAAACCGTTCTCCATCATAATATCTACTCTCTTGTTAATCCGCTCATATAATTCTTCTCTCGGAGCTTCTATTCCTACACGGAGTACATTAAAATTTCTTGATGCCTGAGAATCAGATATTAGTTCAGAATATTTTTTCCCTGTTTGCCATATTACATCGATGGCTCTCAATAATCTTCTGGGGTTTTGAATATCTACAATCTCATAATACTCTGTATCAAGCTCTTTCAGAATTTCCTGCAATTGTTCAATACCTCCGGAATTCCAGATCTCCTCTAATTTCCTTTGATTCTCTGGATTGGCTTCCGGAAGATCATTAAGCCCTTCTATTACTGCCTTCTCATACATCATACTTCCTCCCACCATAATTACAGTATCATATTTTTTAAAAAGCTGATCCAGTTTTTCAAGAGCATCCTGTTCATACTGACCGATCGAATAATAATCTTTAATAGACAGATTTCCGATAAAATGATGTTCAGCCTTACTCAATTCTTCTTCTGAAGGTGAAGCTGTTCCTATTTTCATTTCTTTAAAAAACTGACGTGAATCACAGGAAACTATTTCTGTATTGAAATGTTTTGCCAAATCAATTGCTAATTTTGTTTTTCCAATTCCGGTAGGGCCTACGACAGAAATCAAATTTTTCATCCGTTCACATTCATTATTTTATTGGTCAGATAGAATCACAGTGCTAATTTAAATGTTTATCTTTGCACAACAATAAAAAACTATGATTTTATCAATGACTGGCTTCGGTAGAGCCGAAGATGTTTTTGAAGGTAAAAAAATAAGCATAGATATTAAATCGCTTAACAGTAAAAGTTTCGATTTGAATATCAAAGTCCCCCTGCGATATAAAGAAAAAGAATTTGAAATCAGAAAGATTCTTAACGACAGGATTATCCGTGGAAAAGTAGACTGCTATATTAATCTGGAAAATCTTGAAGAAACCAACGACGTAAAAATCAATAAAAATCTCATCGATTCTTATATGAAGGAACTTCGTACCATTGCCCCTGATGGACCGGATTTCGAATATCTGAAAATGGCGGTAAGATTTCCAGATGCTATTACATCAAGGCCCGATGAACTTACTGAAGAAGAATGGGAAGCACTTTCCAAAATTGTTAATAATGCAGTAGACCGATTTGAAGAATTCAGAAAAACTGAAGGAAAAACCCTGCACATCGAACTTGAAAAAAACATTCAGAATATAGAACAATATTTATCAGAAGTGATTCCTTTTGAAGAAGAAAGACTGGTAAGCGTAAGAGAGCGTTATCAAAAAACATTGAAAGAGTTTGAAAATGTTGATGAAACACGTTTCTATCAGGAAATGGCTTATTTTACTGAAAAACTCGATATTTCCGAGGAAAAAGTAAGGTTAACCCAGCATTTAAAGTATTATCTTGATGTTATGAACAATGAAGACTTCAATGGTAAGAAACTAGGTTTCATTTCTCAGGAGATAGGAAGGGAAATTAATACTTTAGGATCAAAAGCCAATCATGCTGATATCCAGAAACTGGTAGTGATGATGAAAGATGATCTTGAAAAAATCAAAGAGCAGACATTAAACGTTTTATAAAATTATAAATGATGAATTACAAGTTAGAATATCTTAGCTTGGCCGTAATTCATCACTCCTATCTCATTAATAATGAATAAAGTTATTATATTCTCAGCACCTTCCGGAAGTGGAAAAACCACTTTGGTAAAGTATGCATTGGAACGATTTTCAGAACTTCAGTTCTCTATTTCCTGCACAACGAGACAACCGCGAGGAAGTGAAACACATACCATAGATTATCACTTTTTAACTCCTGAGGAATTCAAACAAAAGATTGCAGAAGATGCTTTTGTAGAATATGAGGAAGTATATACTGACAAGTATTACGGCACCTTAAAATCCGAAGTCGAAAAGATCTGGAATTTGGGAAAAGTGGTTATTTTTGATGTGGACGTAAAAGGAGGAATTTCTTTAAAAAAATATTTTGGGGATAAAGCTTTATCCATTTTTATTGAACCGCCATCCATCGAAGAATTGGAACGAAGATTGATTTCAAGGAATACAGATGATGCGGAAACCATCAAGACCCGCGTGGCGAAAGCAGAAGAAGAAATGTCTTATGCTGACGAGTTCGATACAATAGTGATCAATACGGATCTGGATGATGCGAAAAAAGAAATAGAAAATTTAATTAGAAATTTTATAGGTAGTTATTAAAACAATTAATAAATTTCTGCTATAAAACAAAAATTTGAGGATATGAGTACCGAAACATTAGAGAAAGCTAAATCAGCTATTCCTGTTAAGGGTTTTCTAGATATAAAAGATATTATTATTCCTGAAGGTGAAGAACTCGTAAAAGCTATTTTAGAACTTAAAAAAGAAAAAAATGCCGTAATTCTCGCCCATTATTATCAGCCGGGAGAGATTCAGGATATTGCAGATTTTCTGGGGGATTCATTACAATTGGCAAGACAGGCTAAGGAAACAGATGCTGATATGATCGCTTTTTGTGGAGTTCATTTCATGGCAGAAGCGGCAAAAATCCTTAACCCTACAAAAAAAGTCGTTCTTCCTGATACAATGGCCGGATGTTCTTTAGCAGACGGGTGCAGCGGAGAAGGATTAAGAAAGATGCGCGAACAATACCCCAACGCTTTGGTAGCCACTTATATCAACTGTAATGCAGAAACTAAAGCCGAAAGCGATATTATTGTAACAAGTTCTAATGCTGAAACAATTATTGAAGCGCTTCCCAAAGACAGACCTATTATTTTTGCTCCGGATAAAAACTTAGGAAGATATCTGTCTCAGAAAACAGGTCGGGATATGATCCTTTGGGATGGAAGCTGTGTAGTTCATGAAGCATTTTCTATGGAAAGAATCGCTAAGCAGTTAGCTGATAATCCTGATGCAAAATTAATTGCTCATCCTGAAAGTGAAGAAGCTGTTTTAAAATTAGCTCATTTTATAGGCTCCACTTCTGCCCTTCTGAATTATGTAGAAAAAGACGATTGCCAGAAATTCATCATTGCAACTGAAGAAGGCATTCTTCATGAAATGAAAAAACGAGCTCCTCATAAAGAATTAATTCCCGCACTGGTTTTTGATGAAAGCTGTAACTGTTCAGAATGTTTTTATATGAAGCGTAATAACCTGGAAAAGCTTTATCTATGTATGAAATACGAACTTCCTGAAATCACAATGGATGAGGAACTTCGCTTAAAAGCTTTAAAACCGATCGAAGCCATGCTTGATCTTTCTAAAAGTATTAAATAGATAAAATAAATATCATCAGTATAAAGCGGGTTTTAACCCGCTTTTTTATTAAACAAAATATTCATTTCCTTTTAATTTTTCAAAAAATATTTTGCTCTTTCGAAATAATTTGTAC
>NZ_JALAHD010000210.1 GCF_022712095.1 Chryseobacterium sp.
CAATATTCTTATCTAAAAATCTTTTCTTTTGTAATTGATCTACAGACCTGTTTAAGAAACTCACAGTACCATTAAGATTAAACCCTTTCTTAGTGATAACCATAATAGTATTGATTTCTTTATCAAATTCCACACCTATAGTGGATACTATATCACCTACAGATTGATTTACAGATTTCAATGTTACAATAATATTATCCAGCTTGATTTTAGGCTGTGTGGGATTTTCAATAAGTCTAAATCTTAAGTTTGGACTTGTATACCATTCATTTAATCTTACTATTTTATTAGCAGGTCTTGGATATGAGTTAATATTCTGAAATCCTTCAAATTCATAACTATACAGGTTCGTTGATTGCCCTTCTTCCGGTAAAACAATCTCATAACTCCCGTTTCCTTTAGGAATTATTGTAATGGGATAATTAATTTGCTGTAAATGGCTTTTGTCTATTTGCAGAAAAACCGGAGAATCATCTTTATCAAGATAAGTAGATTTTATTGCTCCTTTAGTAGAATAATTAGCAAAAAGATCTAATTCTTTCACCAAAAATTCATTGTGAGATCTAGACAAAAGCATTTTCTTTAAATAAATACCATCCTGGTTACCTCCTTGTCCCCAAATAAAGTTGAATGATTGATTAGGTGTAAAATAGCTTGCGGTATTATTAGAAACACTTAAAGATAAAGTAGATGCATAGATATTTTGTGCATAATATTTTCCATACACCCAAGAAATTACATATCCTATGCCCAGCATTAATACAAACCAATACCAATTTCTTAATACCCTTCTTAAAAAGTGCTCAATATCAAATAAAGCAAAAGAGCCAATTTTTTCCTTTTGAGAATCATTTTTCTCTACATTAGTATCTTTTCCTGGAATCATGATATTTTAAAGATTTTTAATAAGCAAATAGATTGATAATGCCGTAGTAAGTACAGAAACCCCCGTTGTTAAGGTCTGCACCGGATCTTTTCCAAATCCATTTAAGCTTTTTCCTCTTGTATTAAGATATATTTCGTCTCCATTTTGAATATAATAATAAGGAGAATTCATCACATCTTCACGTGTAAGGTCTATTTTAGCAATTTTAATCCCTTCCGGTAATTTTCTATGGATTACAATATTTTTTCTGTCAACAGTTCTATTTAGCCCTCCATTCATAGCTAAAGCTTCCGTAATAGTAAGTGTATTTTTGTGGGCACTTTTCTCTCCGGTAATTGCTACTGTTTCTACGTCTCCAAGAATATAATAAGTAATACCATCTATATTCAATCTGGCTTCAGCTTTACCTTCCTGAAAATTCTCGTTTACTTTATCCTGAATATCCTTAGTAACTTCTTCAATCGTTCTTCCTTCTGCCTTTATATATCCAATACCAAAAACATTGATTTCTCCACGGGAATCTACCTTTAACCCATAGAAATAAAAGTTGGTATTCCCTCCATTGGAATTACTGTTACCCGCTCTTATAGGAGTATTAGCTCCACTTGAAGTATTGGATGCAGAGGTATTTAAAGCAGAATAAAA
Source organism: Chryseobacterium sp. (assembly GCF_022712095.1). Lineage (GTDB taxonomy): Bacteria > Bacteroidota > Bacteroidia > Flavobacteriales > Weeksellaceae > Chryseobacterium. Next base: position 1,532 of record NZ_JALAHD010000210.1, read on the forward strand.
CTGAGCAGCATCTCCTTTTGGAGTTGTAACAATATTAAGGTTTAAGATATCATTTTTGGTAATCCGGTAAACAGGAATATTATATGGAACCAATCCTTCTTCGTTAATTACGAGGCTTTCATTAGGTTGCATGTATCGTACATCTTTCTTAGTTATACAAGATGTAAGTATAAGTGACAGTAGTATGGGTAATAAATACTTATAATTCTTCATCATATTTTTTCAATGTTGTTTGCAAAAATAAAGATTTAATTGTTACTTTTTATTATTTCTTAGCATATAAATGAAATCTGGCAAATAAGCTCCGATAAAACCTAAGCATAGAACAATTATTAACAGTACGTTAATATTCATATGTCTCAGGAAATAAGCTGTCATTATAATGAAAAGATAATAGGTGATAATATAGAAGCTCGACCTTCTGTGAGTCAGATTAAGCTTCAAAAGTTTATGGTGAATATGATTTTTATCGGCATCAAAAGGTGACTTTTTATTACAGAGCCTTACAATAATAACATTAAGTGTATCTACAATAGGCAGTATTAATATGGCTACTGCTACTACCGGTGCAGACTGCAAATGATATCTTGGAACATTTGGAAGTGCTTTATCAATAAATATATCAATAAAGCAAATGGATGTAAATGCTAATAGAAAGCCTAAAAGCATCGATCCTGTATCCCCCATAAAGATTTTATTAGTTCTGTAATTGGAAAGATTATAATACAGAAAAGCCAATACAGCTCCAATGATAATAACAGAAAGAACTACTAGTGGATAGTTATATTCTCCCAACCTGTAATAACTAATCCCAAATAAGGCACTGCATATTATAGAGTATCCACCTGCCAAACCATCAATACCATCAATAAGGTTAAATGCATTGATCAGAATAATGAAGGTAATAATACTAAACAATACACTTACCCAATATTCTATTTCATAAACACCAAAGATTCCAAACAAATTTCTTATTCTAATATCAGAACCTATAACGATAATTGATGAAACAACAATTTGGGCAACCAGCTTTTTGTAAGCCCTCATTACCACAATATCATCCATTACTCCAATATAAAGAAGGATTACCATGGATGCAAATAAGAATTTGTATAAATCAAAAAGCTCATATGCAAAAATAGAAGCACATATTCCTATAGAATAAAATATTGCAATTCCTCCTAAATTAGGTATTTTTCTTAAATGTGAGCTTCTTATTCCCGGCTCGTCCATCAAATTTTTTCTTCTGGAAATTTTAATGATTGTAGGGATTGAGAAAAAAGTAATTAAAAATGAAAATA
>NZ_JALAHD010000211.1 GCF_022712095.1 Chryseobacterium sp.
AAGCAGATTTTTATATTAATTATAATTATTAAAATATTTTTTTAATGATTTTTGATATTCTTTCCAGCTCTTCTTCTTTTAGATTGGACCCCGAAGGTAAGCATAGACCATTTTCAAATAGATACTCCGCTACCTTATCTCCATAATAAGGGGCATCAGCAAAAACAGGCTGCATATGCATAGGCTTCCAGAGAGGCCTGGACTCTATATTATCTTCTAAAAAAGCCAATCTAAGATCCTCACGGGTCTTTCCTGTTTTCTTTTCATCTATTATAATAGCTGACAACCAATGATTGGAGTAAAAATCAGAACTGGTTTCTGAAAGGACCTCCACTCCATCAATATCTCTAAACAATTCCACATAAAAGTCATGTACATTTCTACGTGCCTCTACTCTGTCCTTTAAAACTTCCATCTGCCCACGTCCTATTCCTGCAGTAATATTACTCATTCTATAGTTATATCCTATATGGGAATGCTGATAATGGGGTGCATTATCTCTTGCCTGAGTAGATAAAAATACGGTTTTATTCTTATCTTCCAAACTATGACAAACTAATGCTCCCCCTCCTGAAGTTGTTATAATCTTGTTTCCGTTAAAAGATAAAATTCCAAAATGGCCAAAGGTTCCGCAAGCTTTGCCTTTATATTTTGAACCCAATGCTTCTGCAGCATCTTCAATAACAGGAATATCATATTTTGCAGCTATAGACAAAATTTCATCCATTTTCGCTGGCATCCCGTATAGATGAACAACTATTATTGCTTTAGGTTTTTTCCCTTTGGAAATTCGATCTTCTATAGCTTTTTGTAAAGCTTCTGGACATATATTCCACGTATCTTTTTCAGAATCTACAAAAACTGGTTGAGCACCTTGATAAGCAATTGGGTTAGCGGAAGCTGAAAATGTCATGGACTGGCAAATCACTTCGTCTCCATACACTACTCCACATTCAACCAAGGCCAAATGTAAAGCAGCTGTCCCAGCCGATAAAGCCGCTACTTTTACATCATCATTTAGAAATTTTTCTAAATCCTGCTCAAATCCGTCTACATTCGGACCTAAAGGAGCTACCCAATTAGCATCAAAAGCCTCATGGATGTATTTGAGTTCACCGCCTCCCATATGAGGTGAAGAAAGCCATATCTTAGAGTTCATAGCTAGATTATTTTAATTACAAATCGTTTATTTTAATTATTTTCCCAGGATTTCCAACAACGGTTACTCCATCTGGAATATCTTTTATAATAACAGCACCCGCTCCTATCGTACACCACTTTCCGATTTTCACTCCCTGGATCACACTGGTTCCTATTCCTATATGGGTTCCTTCTCCTACTTCAACACCACCCGCCAAAGCTACATTGGGAGAAAGATGCACAAAGTCATGAACTACACAATCATGGTCTATAGAGGCATTGGTATTAATAATACAGTGTCTTCCGATTCTTGATTCAGAGTTAATGGTTGCTCCCGGCATTACTACTGTTCCCTCCCCAATACTTGCTCTTACAGAAATTATAGCCCTAGGGTGAGAAAGAATACTGTATTTGAAATCATGATGATCCGTGACAATTTTTTTCCGGGTTTTGTTGTTACCAATAGAAATGGTTACTTCAATATTTTCTTTAGGAATTTCATGAATAACAGAATATCCCAAGAGTTCTTTTTTAGATAAATCTTCATCAATGTATGCTTCTATTGTATAGTTATTTTCTTCTGCAATTTCCGCTACTACTTTTCCATGACCACTTGCTCCATACAAATACATATCTTATTTATTTAAATTAGTTTTTTCCATTAAAGGCTTCCGTGGTGACCTGTCCCTCCTGGCTGATACCTTCACTTTTGAAAACTTTTTTAAAGGTAGTAAAAAACACTTTACAGTCGGTAAGAAATGAAAGATTATCTACATACCAGACATCTAGTTCAAATTTTTTGGCCCAGGAAATGGCATTCCTCCCATTCACCTGCGCCCAGCCTGTAATTCCAGGTCTCACTTCGTGACGTCTCTTCTGTGTTTCATTATATAGAGGCAAGTACTGTGGCAACAAGGGACGGGGACCTATAATAGCCATATCACCTTTTAAAACATTAATTAGTTGAGGAAGTTCATCTAAAGAGGTTTTGCGTACAAAAGCTCCAATGGATGTCAAACGTTCCGCATCGGATAATAAGTTTCCATCAGCATCTTTTTTATCATTCATCGTTTTAAATTTAATGATTTTAAAGATTTTTTCATTCAAACCCGGGCGAGCCTGAAAGAAGAAAGGTTTACCCCTATTAGCAAAATATAGGCCTATAGCAACAATAATAAAAACAGGACTAAGTATAATCAGAGCTAAAAAAGCAATGAAAAAGTCAATCATTCTCTTAAAAAAGCTTTTATACATCTCTTACTAAATTTAAAATTAATCCACGATTTTTTTGATCGCCTCTAAATATTGCTGAGCTAAGACTTCTCTGTCAAAATTCAGTTTAGCGTATCGGTACCCATTTTCTCCTTCTTCTTTCAATCTCATGGGATCATTCAAATATGTCCTTATTATCCTATTGTATTCCTCTGTATTTTCCGGTTCTACATAAGTTCCTGCTTTAGCATCTTTCACCAGTTCACGGGAAACCCCATCTATAGCCATTAATATAGGTTTTTTGCATGAAAAATAATCAAATGATTTATTAGAATAAACAGTCTTAAATGTATCTACTTTTTTCAAAACTGAAGCTCCCATTTCCGAAGCTAGTATATATTTGAATACTTCCTTTTTAGGCACAGGATCTAAAAAAATAACATTTTTCACATTCAGCTGAACTGCTTTTTCTTTTAATCTTTCTTTCTCCATTCCCTGCCCTATCAATAAAAAAAGGACATTAGTATCTTCCAACTTTTTCCCAGCTTCTAAAATTTGGTCTAAATGATTAGCCACTCCATGAGCTCCAACATAAGTAATAACAAAATGCCCATCTAAACTATGCTCTTTTCTAAAAAGCTCTCTATCAAAACTCTCTAATATTTCATCTGAAAGTGAAAAATCAGCTGCATTAGGAATCATCACTAGTTTTTCTTTACTTACTTTTTTCTTTTCGTTTAGAGTTTTATAAAAAGCAGGGGTAAGAACATTAATTAATCTTGCTTTTTTATAAATGAAAGCTTCAAACCAATAAGCAAGCTTTATAATCCATTTATTGGTAAGTACTCCTGTATCAATAGCAGATTCAGGCCATAAATCTCTAATTTCAAAGATCATAGGCATCCTTTTAAGTCGAGATATTAAATATCCGGATCCCCCTACGAATAAAGGCGGTGAAGTTACTATTACTGCATCAAATTTTCCTTCGATCTTAAAAAGTCCGGCCCATAATGAAGAAAACATAAAAGAAAAATATCCCCAAAGACGACCTATAAATCCATTATTATATGATTCGGAAACATGAGTACGATAAACATTCACCTTTCCTTGCTTCTTCTTTACAAAATATTTTTTCTTATACTCTTCCCTTTTAGAAAGACCGTTATAATGCATCATACCTGCAATGACCGTTACTTCATGCCCTTGAGATGTCCATGTCTTAGTCATTTCATTCCATCTTGATCCTCCCGGATCATCTTCTTCTAAAAAGTATTGATGTAGTAATAATATCTTCATTATTTTTTATTAAAAAATTCATAGTAATATATATACGACTCTTCACTATAACCAATTATTTTATCACTTATAGATGATGCACTCCCATCCTCAAAATGTTTTATTTCGACTAAATCATTAATATAGTAT
>NZ_JALAHD010000212.1 GCF_022712095.1 Chryseobacterium sp.
ACCTGCAGACGCCTTCATCAGCATGACAGATTACAAATATGTTGTAATGAGAGTAGCCATGCAGAGAGATGGTATTCCTGTAAACTGTACAAGTTTTGACAATGGAGAGGTTGAAGACTACACGGTAAGAATATCTAAACAAGTTATTCCTAATCCGGTAGATCAGACACAGGTTCTTATTTATCCTAATCCTGTACGATCTGTATTGAATATTAAAAATATCAGTGCAAGAGCTAACTACAAACTTTACAATTCAGTAGGACAACTAGTATCAAGTGGGATTATTTTAAATAACAAAATTGATGTAAGCAAGCTGATCCAAGGAGTATATGTTATAGATATTGAAGACGGTCAGATCAGTGTTCAAAAGAAATTTATCAAAGAATAACTAAAGATTAGTTTGTTAGTTGTAAATATCATTTACTTTATTTGAGCTGTTGATTAAATAATCAACAGCTCTTTTATTAATTTTCCATAAAAAAGCCTTTACTCTGTTTAGTAAAGGCTTTTTTTATTGATTATATACCTTAATTAATATTCCAATTCTAATTTTTCTTTGGTATAATTTCTTATTTTTTCTGTAAGCTCAGGATTATTAGCCAGTTTTTGCCCATAAGAAGGAATGATTTGTAATAATTTTTCCCTCCATTCTCCTTTCATTTTATCAGGGAAACATTTTTCCAATACATCCAGCATTGCATATACTGCAGTAGATGCTCCCGGAGACGCTCCTAATAAGGATGCAATAGTTCCTTTTTTATTAACAACGACTTCGGTTCCGAATTCCAGCTTTCCACCGTCTTTTTCATCTTTTTTGATAACCTGAACTCTCTGTCCGGCTACTTTAAGCTCCCAATCTTCTTCTTTCGCATCTTTGATAAATTCTCTCAAATGCTGCATTCTTTGAGATTTGGTCATTGCCACCTGTTGAATCAGGTATTTGGTTAGCGGAATATTATGCCACCACGCACCAAATAAAGATCTGATATTTTTGGTATTGATACTTTCCGGTAAATCCAGATAGCTGCCTTCTTTTAAGAATTTTGTAGAAAAACCGGCAAATGGTCCGAAAAGCAATGCTTTTTCCCCATCAATAACCCTTAAATCCAAGTGAGGAACAGACATAGGTGGAGCATCTACAGTAGCTTGTGTATACACTTTCGCCTGATGTTTTGCTACCAGTTCCTGATTGTGAGTTACCAGCCACTGTCCTGAAACCGGGAATCCACCATACCCTTCACTTTCTTTAATATCAGAACTTTCCAGTAAAGGAAGAGCATATCCTCCGGCTCCGATAAATACGAAATCAGCGACAATCTCCTGTTTATGCCTGTTAATTCTGTCTTTTACTTCTATCTCCCATTTTCCATTTTCTTTAGGGTCGATATCTTTCACTTCATGATAAAGGAAAATTTCCACACTAGAATCTTCAATTAAATGTCTAGCCATTTTTCTTGTCAAACTTCCGAAATTAACATCGGTTCCTAAATCCATTTTCGTAGCTGCCATAACCTCAGATTCATTCCTTTTACTCATCACTAAAGGAATCCATTCATTTAACTTCTCATGATCGGTAGAAAACTGCATCTGAGAGAATAAAACGGACTGCGTCATTTTTGCATGTCTTTTCTTTAAAAATTCAGCATCTTTCTCACCAAATACAAGGCTCATATGCGGACAGGAATTAATAAATTCCTTTGGACTATTCAGATACCCTTTGGTTATCAGATAAGACCAAAACTGTTTGGAAACTTCAAATTGTTCGGCAATGCTTTCTGCTTTCGAAATATCTATACTTCCATCTGCTTTTTCAGGGGTATAATTAAGTTCACAAAATGCTGAATGTCCCGTACCTGCATTATTCCATGCAGCTGTACTTTCTTTGGCAAAACGGCCAAGCCTTTCAAAAATGGCAATTTCAAGATTGGGATCAAATTCGTGAAGAAGGGTGGCCAGAGTCGCGCTCATAATTCCACCACCTATTAAAACAACATCATATTTAGGTTTGGGTGTTCTTTTTGTAACCGTATGTGGCATAACATAAATTTTACCACTAATTTCGGGAAAACTTTTAAAACAGAAAACGCGTTTAACTTTTTTAACATGTTATTTAAGTATTAAATTATATAGGAAAACTCAATAAAAAACACCGGAAAAGTCTCCGGTGTTTTATTTTTTTATATGAATACCATATTAATTCAATTTTACTGTCAGCTTTTTGAATTGTTTTTCAGCATTTTTTCCTTCGTACAAGATCGCATATACCGTATCAATAATCGGTAGGCTAAGATTTTTTTCTTTTGCCGTCTTATAGATAGAATCAGCCGCATAATATCCTTCTGCTACCATATTCATAGATTGAATCGCTGATTTCACCGTATATCCTTTGCCTATAAGATTTCCTAAATTTCTGTTTCTTGAAAATAATGAATATGCTGTTACCAGCAAATCCCCCAAATAAGCACTTTCATTAACATCTCTCGGTGCTTCATAAACAGCTTCCAGGAAAACTTCCATTTCCCTGATTGCATTAGATACAAAGACTGCAGTAAAATTATCTCCATATCCCAACCCACTCGCTATTCCAGCTCCAATAGCAAAAATATTTTTTAGAATAGCACTGTACTCATTACCAAGAACATCTTTACTGGAATGAACTTTTATAAAATCAGAATTGAATATATTAACCAACTGTTCCGAAACTTCATCTTCCACTGTAGCAATAGTAAGATATGATAACCTTTCCATAGCTACTTCTTCCGCATGGCAAGGTCCGGCAATCACTGCCTGGTTCCGGAATCCGATTTTAAATTCATCTCTCAGATAGTGTGCCACTACATCATTCACCTTGGGAATAATTCCTTTAATAGCTGAAACGAAAATCTTATCCTTATAATCACAGGTCATTTTATCAAGCGTATCCGAAAGATAAATAGACGGAGTTGCCAGTACAATGATATCACAAGCAGAAACCAGCTCATTAATATCCGTAGTCAATTTTAAATTTTTCAAATTGAAATTAACTGCAGTAAGATAAGAAGGATTATGACCTCTTAATTCAATAGCACCTTTTACAAACTCATTTCTTACACACCAATGCACTACTTTACAGTTTTCAACGAGCATTTTCACAATAGCAGTCGCAAAACTACCACTCCCAACAACTCCTACTGCATTCTCTTTTTTACTCTTTTTTTGATTCGAAGATTCTGAAATTGTTTTCTTTTTCGCCATAGTTCAAATGTGAACCGCAAAGATATTAAACAAAGATTTAATAAGGCTTCACAAAAGGAGAGAAAAGTCAGTTTTATAAAAAATTAACGTTTACAAACAATTAACTACACAAAACCCCGTTAAATAGTAATAAAAAATAAATTTATAATAAAGATACCCGCCAAAACCTATTTTTAATTAAATTTGTCCACTTAACCGTTTTAATACTTAAGAGATCAAAATGAAGAACTTTCTAAACAGTAAAAAGAAAGTAAAAACACTACTGGGTGTACTTTTACTTATCGTTTTTGCACAAAGCATATTCATTGCTGGATTATTTTCAAAAAAGGATGACAAGACTTATGAGGTAAATCTCGTAAAAATTAATACTGAAAAAGACAGTATTGATTATTTAAAAATGAAATCAGATCTCACTTTAGTAGATCAGGCTGTGGCTCAGCTCAATTCGTTTCTAAAATCAAAAGATATTCCAAATGAAAGACTGATCATTTTGAATAAGGACAGTATTTCCAATTCAATTTACCTTGCCAAACAGGCTAACCGATACAGCCAGTATTTAATGGATTTACAAAAAAAATTAATGCAGACTCCTCTGGGAATGCCTACAGAGGGATATATCTCCTCTAATTTCGGAATAAGAAAAAACCCTATTCCTTTTAAAACTGTATTCGCTTCAGTAAAATCCAAAACTGAATCTAAAGCCAGTATCCCCGCTACTGCTGAAGTAAAAGCGGAACCTGTAGAGAAAACTATTGAATTAACGGACAGCTACGGAAATGTAAGGGAAGTTAAGGTAATGGTTACTCCAAAACCGGCAAATTCTTCATCTACAGCTAAAACCGTATCTAATAATACTCCTCAATCTATTGAAAAAAACAATGCCCCTGCAGAAGCTGATCAAATGCAGTTTCACAAAGGGCTGGACATTGCTGTAACTTATGGTTCTGATGTAATAGCAACCGCTGCAGGAACAGTTATATTTTCAGGGCAGAAAGGCGGCTATGGAAATTGTGTAATTATTTCTCATGGCAATGGGCTAGCAACTTTATATGGACATTTATCCGAACTTGTTGTAAAAGCCAATGATAAAGTAAAAGTAGGGCAAGTAATTGCCAAATCAGGAAATTCCGGAAGATCGACAGGACCTCACCTTCATTACGAAGTACATAAAAATAATACACCTGTTAATCCTAAATTATTTATGAATCTGTAAAAAAGTAAAACCTGTCTCAATCATCTTGAAGACAGGTTTTTAATATATAGGTAAAATGTTCTTTATCAGCTATGAATCATTCTATTTACTGAATTGTAATAGTTCCTTTTAAATGAGAGAATGAACCATCTTTGCCTGAAATATTAGTATATACTATATTTTTGTTATAATCCTGAATATGGGTTACATTAGCTCCTATATGTGGTTCATGCCAATAGACCATGAATACATTCTTAGCTACTTCTACCGCGGTATACTCTACCGTATCAGTCACTCCCTTGGCACTTCCGTCAAGTCCCACGAAAGACATTGTTTTATTATCTTTAAAATCCAGTCTGAACTTCAATCCTTTAAAATCCACCACAATTTTTTTTCCGATAGGAGGATAAGGAGATTTAAGATCCCAGGCCATTTCACCGGTATACACTTTTGCTCCCATTCCCAGTTCATCTTTTCCCGGCAGATCAGGATATTGTTTTAGCATATAATTTACAATTCCTTCAGAAGTTTTATTTTCTGTAACTGCTTTTCTGTAATTTTCAAGATATGTTTTCACAAAATCCAGAGAAGCAGGTGACAAAGTTTGCTGAACATAATGAGAAGGGATTACCTGCTGAGGATTTAATGCTTTCATTGCATCAAGCTGACCTATCCATTGATCAATTGCTTTTAGATTTTGAGTATCTGCCATCCAAAGATGTGAATCTACAGAAATAGAGATTCCGCCTAATATAGTTTTTAAAGAAGGAATCCAGATAAAACTATGTGCAGGATCACCAGGATTTTGCTTCAATTCAATTTTATTTCCTTCCAGATCCGGAATAGAATTTACGGCCTGAGGGATGATAATTTCTGAAGGAGCATCTCCTTTTAACTGGGGCCCCCAGACTGCCATTTTATCATCTTTAGATGCAGAGATCAAATAAGCGGTTTGTGCTGTAGATATGATTTTCACATTTGGAAATGCCTTTTTAATAACATCTAATCCAAAATAGTAATCAGGATCACTATGCGAAATAAAAACTGTCGTAAGTTTTTTTCCGGTTGCTTTAATCTCTTTCACCAACTGCTCTGCAAATTGTTTCTGAAACTGTGCGTCGATAAGCATTGCTTCTTTATCTCCATATACAATTGTTGATGTGACTGGAAATATAGCTTTAGTTCCGGGATTATATACTTTTAATTTCAAATTTCCGGCAAATAATGCAGCCATATTGCTGAATAAGCCTATGATTAAAAATAATTTTTTAAATATCATCATTGTGTGTTTTAATAAGCTGCCGTAAAACGAGCTTTAATATGATTGTTCTGTTCAAGTTCGTCTACCAGTGCTACCGCTGCATCTTCTACAGAAAGTACACTTCTTCCATTTTCATCGAAAACAGGTGTTTCCAGTGAAGTTCTGTATTTTCCTACTCTCACTCCCGCTGTTCCCTGATGCATTTCAATAGCAGGGCTGAAATAAGTCCAGTCTAATACCTTATTGTTTTTAATCTCATTCAAATAATCTCTTGCTGCTGTCGCTCCAGGTTTAATTTCTGCCGGAAAATCGGGAGAGTCTACTAACTGAGTATTATCCGGAGTATATAAACTTCCTGCTCCTCCTACAACGATTAATCTTTTTACTCCTGACTTTTCAACTGCTTTTTCTATATTTTCAGCTCCCGTAATAAAATCGTTATATAAATTTGGATTGGTCCATCCTGCATTAAATGCACTTATAACGGCATCATTTCCTTTTAAACTTTCTGCTAGCTCATCTACATTGTTTACATCTAAACTTTTAGCAATTACTTTATCACTTTGCTGAACTTTAGAAGCGTCTCTTACTACTGCTTCTACCTGGTAACCTCTGTCTACCAATTCTTTTACTACGTGCGAACCTACAAATCCTGTCGCACCAATTACTGCTACTTTTTTCATAATAATTTATTTAATTTAATTGTAACAAAATACATTACAATTATTGTTAAAAATTTTTAATTGAACTGATCACTGAATTTCTGAAGATTTTTATCTTCTAAAAAATCTAAAACCAATTTATCTGTATCTTCAAATAAGATATTCAAATGGTTATTAATTTCTTTTCCCACGCTACAGGAAGGATTAGGGTTCTGATTTTTCTTTCCTAATACGTCTGCATTTTTTACTGCTGCATATATTTCGGAAATAGTAATTTTCTCTGCATTTCTTGCCAATTGACTTCCTCCTTCTTTTCCCTGTCTGCTTATAATCAAACCAGCACCTCTCAAAACCCCAATTTCTTTACGAACAATAACAGGATTGACGTTAACGCTTCCAGCTATCCAGTCAGATGTTAACCACTGATCAGGACTTTTAGCCAGTAAAATCATAATATGTATTGCCGTAGCAAATCTTGTATTGTTCATTTTTGTTGGTACAAAGATATACAAAATTTAACTGTAACAAAACTTATTACAGTTAAATTTTGTTAAAGAATTAATTTATCCAAATCCAGAAGCAGATAATTGATATTTTGATTGATAGTTCGGGTGGCAGATTGCATCTGATTAAGCATAGCAGCACGATTATGCAGATCATTAGCCCTGTAATACCCTCCATTACTAAAAATAACGGAATGATCAGCTGCATCCTGGTTATCATCAAACTGATAATGGAGCCACCTTTCTTTCATATTCTGAATAATGGAATGCTGCTCTCTGTTTGAGAACTTCTTTTCCGTATACATATACCAGATAAAAGGTGGAAAATTGGGTGATTCAAGCCTCTCGTTCCAAATATCCCTTAATAAGTTTCTTTGATGAATAAATTCCACACTTTTCCCTTTCGGATTAAGTGTGAGAAGTCCAAAGCCTGCTCCCAGCACCCCTCCACCTATATCAATAGCATTGCTCCATCCCTCATCTTTCACAATACCTCCGGCTATGGATGCACTCGCACCTGCAATAATAGAATAGAGAATCAGCTTATTATTTCTTGAATCATTAAGGTTATCAACATAACTTCCTATCTGAGCAACCCTTTCCCCTTCACAATCAAATTCAGCAGCTACAGCATCAAGCTCAGTCAAAGCAATGGTTATTTTACTGTTGATCTTACTCTTAAGCTGTAAAACCTTTACCTGTGCGGCTACGGAAGAATCTTTCTTTAGCATCATGATCTGATCCACTTCATCAAGGTTTCCAAGTGCATTGAGAATCAATATACTCTGATCAGAGAAAAAACTGCTCAATTGTTTATTTGCGATTAAAATAGAATCTGAATTATAGGAGGGTAATTCATTGGTATAATTATATTTAAAGGGGGCCTTACAATAACTATCCCTTAGTGTAAGAATATTTTGTTTGATCAGTTGATTCTTTTTAGAAACACAGGAACATAACAATCCCCAGAGAATTAAGAGGTAAAATATTTTTTTCATTTGTAGTTTATTAGTCTTTGTTCAAAGAAATAAAATATAAAATTAATTAATCCTACCTCAATTTTATTA
>NZ_JALAHD010000213.1 GCF_022712095.1 Chryseobacterium sp.
ATATATTTCTTACTAAATTAAAATATTATAATCACATAAATTACGGAAAACAGTATTCTGGAAAATGCTATTTTAAGTTAACAAAAAACCGCTCTATAAAAATAGAACGGTTTATATATTAATTGCCTCGGTCGCTGACCGTTACATCATTCCTGGCATTCCACCACCCATTGGCATAGCTGGTTCGTCTTTTTTCACTTCAGTGATCACACATTCAGTGGTTAAAAGCATACCTGATACAGAAGCTGCATTTTCAAGGGCAACTCTTGTTACTTTCGTAGGGTCGATGATTCCTGCTTCAAGCATGTTTACATACTCGTCCGTTTTAGCATTGTATCCGAAGTCTCCGCTTCCTTCCGCTACTTTAGCAACGATTACGGAACCTTCACCACCTGCGTTGGCAACGATTTGTCTTAATGGCTCTTCGATCGCTCTTTTCACGATTTTAATACCTGTAGTTTCATCAGCATTTTCTCCTGAAAGATTTCCTAGAGAAGAGATGGCTCTTACTAAAGCTACACCACCACCGGCAACGATACCTTCCTCAACAGCAGCTCTTGTAGCATGTAATGCATCATCCACTCTGTCTTTTTTCTCTTTCATTTCCACTTCAGAAGCAGCTCCTACATAAAGAACAGCAACACCACCGGCTAACTTAGCTAATCTTTCCTGAAGTTTTTCTCTGTCATAGTCAGAAGTAGTTGTTTCCATCTGAGCTTTGATCTGAGCTACTCTTCCTTTGATTTTAGCTTCATCACCACCACCGTTTACGATCGTTGTGTTATCTTTATCAATGGTTACTTTTTCAGCAGTTCCAAGCATATCCAAAGAGATGTTTTCCATAGTGAAACCTTGCTCTTCAGAAATAACCTGTCCACCTGTTAAGATGGCGATATCTTCTAACATTGCTTTTCTTCTGTCTCCGAATCCAGGAGCTTTTACAGCAGCAATTTTAAGAGAACCTCTTAATTTGTTGACCACTAAAGTAGCCAAAGCTTCACCTTCCACTTCTTCAGAGATGATCAATAAAGACTTACCTCCCTGTGCGATAGGCTCAAGAACAGGTAATAATTCTTTCATGGAAGAGATTTTTTTCTCTACTAAAAGGATATAAGGGTTTTCTACTTCAGCCACCATTTTCTCAGGGTTAGTCACGAAGTAAGGAGACTGGTATCCTCTGTCAAACTGCATACCTTCTACCACATCTACCGTAGTATCGATACCTTTAGCTTCCTCTACAGTAATTACTCCTTCTTTACCTACTTTTCCGAAAGCTTCAGCGATAAGAGAACCGATCGTTTCGTCATTGTTGGCAGAAACAGAAGCTACCTGCTTGATTTTATCTGTAGAATCTCCTACAGCCTGAGATTGGGATTTAAGGTTTTCAACAACAGCAGTTACCGCTTTGTCGATTCCTCTTTTTAAGTCCATTGGGTTAGCACCTGCAGCTACGTTTTTAAGACCTTCTCTTACGATAGCCTGTGCTAATACAGTAGCGGTAGTAGTACCGTCTCCTGCGATATCATTAGTTTTGGAAGCTACTTCTTTTACCATCTGAGCTCCCATGTTTTCTACTTTATCTTCAAGTTCGATTTCTTTTGCTACGGAAACTCCGTCTTTAGTAACGTGAGGTGCTCCGAAAGATTTTTCAATAACTACATTTCTACCTTTCGGTCCTAAAGTTACTTTCACTGCATTTGCCAATGCGTCAACTCCTCTTTTTAATGCGTCTCTTGACTCGATATCGAATTTTATTTCTTTTGCCATAATTGTAAGCTTTTAGCGACTTGCTTCTGGCTTTTGGCCTTTAAAGTCGCAGGTTTAATTAATTTTAATTCTGTTTTAGCTTGTTCCAGAAAGCAACAAGCTTCTTTTTTAATGTTGTTAATTCTTCCATGAGATTTTCGAAAGTATTGGTATCAATATATCCTAAATCTTTAGCAAGTATTAATTGGTTTTCGGCTTCGTTGGATGATCCTAAAGCAATATTAATAAAATTAGCAAATTCTTTATCTGAATTTCTGCCGCTTCCTTCTGAAATATTATAGCCAATTGAAGCGAAAGATCTTCTAATTTGAGAGGTCAACCCGAATATTTCTTCCTTTGGGAAGTCTTTGGTATGGGTGTAAACATTTAAAGTTAAATGATGGCTTAATTGCCATACTTCAAATTTTTTAAAATCCCTCATTGCCTAATTATGCTTTAATGCCAGCTGCCAAAAGCCATTTGCTATAAGCAATTATCCGATGATTCCCAATAAATCAGATTCTCTTACGATTAAATAATCCTTTCCTTCCAATTTTAATTCAGAACCTGAATATTTTCCATAAAGAACTTTGTCACCTACTTTAACAGTTGTAGGTTCATCTTTTTTACCTGGACCTACAGCTACTACAGTACCTTCTTGTGGTTTTTCTTTAGCGGTGTCCGGAATAATAATGCCTGAAGCTGTTTTAGTTTCTGCAGCGATTGGTTCTACCAATACTCTGTCTGCTAATGGTTTAAAGTTTACTGACATAATATATTTGTTTTTTTAATTATTTCTGTCTTGTAATTCTCTAAATGTATGCCAAGCATGCCAAAGGAAATTTTTGGCAGAAAATTACGGATGAGTGTGAAAATTTGGCAGAAAATTATTTCTCACGTTTTGGAAATCCGAAAAGATAGCTCGTAAGAATAGGTAACAGGAAAATCAAAACGGTAACTCCTGAAATCAGGATTTCCATAATATGTCCGCTTAAAAATAAGGAGAGTGGAGACTTCGGATAAAAGTGCTCATACAGGGAAAAAGAAAGTTTAAGACCTAAAACAGCAATCACAATAAATGCGGCAGTTTCAAGG
This sequence comes from Chryseobacterium sp., assembly GCF_022712095.1. Lineage (GTDB taxonomy): Bacteria > Bacteroidota > Bacteroidia > Flavobacteriales > Weeksellaceae > Chryseobacterium. The sequence continues at coordinate 2,842 of NZ_JALAHD010000213.1, forward strand.
AAAGGAAATTTCTGCATCAGCTTTACAAACCACTGGGCAATGAATCTCATGGCCAGAATTCCAATGAAGACTCCTAATATGATTAATAAAAGATTATCGGAAAAAGCGACCGCTGCAAAAACATTGTCAATGGAGAAAGCAAGGTCCATGACTTCCACCAAAACCACAGTTGCCCAGAAGTGACCCAATAAGCCAATGGAATTCCGGTACAGCCAGCTGGATTCCTTCTTTGCTTCTTCCTGTTCCTCTTCTTCTTTGGATGCTTTAAATTTTTTAATAAACCAGTCTACTGCAATATAAAGCAAATACAATCCTCCCAACGGTTTTATCCACCATACTGAAATAAGAAATGAAGCGAAAATAAGGGCGAGCCCACGAAAAACATAAGCTCCTACTATACCATATTTAAGTGCTTTTTTTCGTTGAGCTTCAGGCAGGTCCATTACAATCGTTGCCAGTACGGCGGCGTTATCAACGGACAGAAGGCTTTCGATGAGAATAAGATTGGCAATAATAGCCAAAGATTGAGCAGGGTGATGGAGTATATCTGCGAATTCTGAAAATATCATTTTAATAATTAATTTTTTATCTGATTGAGTTTAGAGATGATAGCACCGGAAAGTGCGATGCCTATGAAGTTGGTTACTGCCCTTGCTTCATTCATGAAGCGGTCTATGCTGTATAATAATGCAAGGTCGGACATTGGAATTTTTTTGAATCTGCTGAGGACAAATATCAGGGCAAGAAATCCTGAACCCGGAACTCCGGAGGCTGTCTTTGAAGCAATCGATATGATGAGAAAGAGTATCATATAATCTTCTATATCTAAAGAGATGTTGTAAAACTGGATGAGAAACAGGCAGCATATGGATAAATAAATACAGGCTCCCGCAAGGTTAAAATTATACCCTAAGGGAATTACGAATCTTAAGATCTCTCTGTCATACCCTTGAAATTCCAGCTTTTCAAAAATCATGGGAAAGGCTGTTTTGGATGAAGAAGTGGCTACTACAAGAAGAATCTCCTCCTTAATTGAAATCAGAAAATTCCAGATGTTAATACCAAACAGATAGGCCACTAATCCCAAGATCCCGAATATAAAAACAATATTGGCGAGGTAAGCACTCGCAACCACTTTACTTAAAGGGAGAAGAGTATTGATCCCATAGACGGAAATACTGTAAGCGATATTACAGAAAATAACAGGAGGAAGAACAATATATAAGTATTTAACCAAGCTGTAAAAAAGGTTTTTTCCTGTATCCAGAGCCTGCATGAAACTCTCTCTTTTATTGAATACGTTGATCAGAATCCCAACGGTGATAGAGATGAATAAAAAAATAGCATACTCACTCGTATACCAAGGAGTATTCGAAATCCCTATATGATCAATAAACTGCTGAGGAAGTTTTCCTTCGGCGGAAGAAAGAATAATTCCTGTATTGGAGCCGGGCTTTAGCAATAGCCCGAATCCTGCTCCCCATACAATACTCACAGAAGTGATCAAAAGAAAGTAAAGTATCATCTGGCCTGTGATCTTAAAAGCATTCCGTTTGTTGAAAATATTGCTGATACCATAAGTGGTTGCAATGAAAATCACAGGAACAATCAGAGCTTCCAGGGTCACAAAGAAATAATAGCTTACTACCTTCAGCTTCCGGCTGATATCGGGAAAATAATAACCAAATAATGCTCCACCAATAATAGATAGGAATACATATAAGGAAAGGTTTTTCAGATAGCTTCCTGTAAATATTTTTTGTTCAGGCAAGGAGTTCATGATAATCTTTGGTTCACTAAAGTAAATGTATGTTTTTATTAAATAAAAAATTATAGTTTTTATAGATTTATATTATTCCTAGAATCAAAGCACCGATCAACATGATAATAGATGAACCTATGGCCCATTTTAAAGTATATTTTAAGTGATCCGAAAACTCAACGCCTGCAAGAGAAACCAATAAATAAGTAGATGGAACCAACGGGCTCAGAAGGTGAGAAGCCTGCCCCACAAGGCTGGCTCTTCCCAAAACATCAGGAGGAATTCCCAGCTGGCTTCCTGTAGCTGTAATGACAGGTAATATCCCGAAATAATAGGCATCATTAGTAAGGAAAAAGGTAAGAGGAACACTGAATACTGCCGTGATCACATTAAGGAAATTTCCCCAGCTTTCAGGAATGATTTCTATAATACTGTTTCCCATAGCAGTCATAATTCCTGTACCATTTAATATTCCTGTGAAAATCCCTGCAGCAAAGATCATTCCTGCTACTCCCAATGCATTTCCTGCATGCTTGGAAATTATTTTTTGCTGATCCTTTAATTGTGGGTAATTGATAACTGCGGCAATACAGAATGCAATCATAAAAGCAATACTCAATGGAATGATATCGAGAATCATCACAGTGAGAAGGATGAGTGTCAGAATTAAATTAACATACAACAGCTGAGGCCGGCGAAGAGTGATGTCTTTTTCTCCGGCAATATCCTGGGCGCTGTATTTTTGATATTTCCCGTGTTTTGCTATTCTCTTTTTTTCTTTTATTCCCAATATGTAAGCGACAATAAAAACCCACGTAAGACCAATAAGCATGAGAGGGATCATGGGAACGAAAATTTGGGTATGGCTAAGTTTCAGAGAACTCATAACTCTTGCGGTAGGTCCACCCCAAGGCAATATATTCATGATTCCACCGGCTAGCATAATAATACATGTTAGAATTAAAGGGTTCATACCCTGCTTTTTATAAAGGGGAAGCATAGCCGCCACCACAATAATATAAGTGGAAGAGCCATCTCCGTCCAAAGAAACGAGTGTTGTTAATAAGGCTGTTCCGATTGTAGTTTTTACAGGATTGTCCCCCACAGCTTTTAAGATAGCGTTCACGAGGGGTTCGAAAAGTCCTGCGTCAATCATCAGGCTGAAATATAAAATGGCAAAGATCAGCATTACACCGGTAAGGGCAATTTCATTGACACCTTCTTTCATCATTTTTCCCAACTCTTCACCGAATCCGGCAATATATACAATAAGTAAAGGGATAAGAACCAAGGCTGTAAGCGGAGTCATTTTTTTATTCATGATGAGTATCATGAAAGCCGTAATCATTAAAAAGCCAAGTATAGTAAGCATGATATGTAATAAGATATTAGATTAGTATTTTATTTTTGTTTTTTTCTCCAGTCAAAGCTGTTTCTGAAGCCTATGAATCCATAATTACTGGTCTTCAGTGTTTCAAGCTGATTGATGAAAGCTAGTTCCAGAGCGGAGTTTTTCCCTATTTTAATTCCTATTCCCGCTGTTAAACGGTTGCTGTCAAAGGGCTCGTCTTTTACCATATTCATTCTGATTTCATTTTTGAGAATGCCATATAGTCTTTCTTTCTCTCCCTTTCTGTTAAATGGAATTCTTACAGAGATAAGGTACCGGAGCCTTACCGTAAATTCATCAGGATTACTGATAAACCTTTCTTCCACGCGTAAACGGTGAGAAAGAGAGGTTCTTCCAATGTTATTTTCAAAGGTTACCTGTTGAAAAGGGCGTTTTTCATATCGGATCTTTTTGGAATCATCAGCATTATAAGACTCTAGAATAAGAAACATGGCTCCGGCTGCCGGCTTTATATTGTCGGTTACTTCATAATCCACATAAGCATTCAGCAGAAATAATCTTGTATCATAAGCCAGATCAAAAGATCTGTATTGTGTAAGAGCAGTAAGGGTACTTTTATCTGAAACTTTTGCAGATAATAAATATTGAAACCACATATTATAATTATCCTTGCTTTGTCCTTTTGAAAAACTGTAAAAAGCCAGGAGAATAATAAGAGTTAATTTTAGCTTAACTTTCATTTGAAATTTGATTAATATTGCTATGTCTCAAATATATTTATTAGGGAAAGCTGCTTTTAAATTTTTCAAT
>NZ_JALAHD010000018.1 GCF_022712095.1 Chryseobacterium sp.
TACTAACTATATGTTTAATCCCTAAAAACCAATCACATGACAAACGAAATTTTAAAAAACGCAACGAAGCTTAGAAAAGAAGATCTTAAAAGCATAACAGGAGGAGTCGCGACTCCTGATCTTTCGTTATGCGGATGCAGTTGTACAGGAGCTGTGACAGGACCTAAATACTGTGTTCAGTACATAGGATGCCCACAGGTAATTACTTGCTGAAAATAGTCTAATAAACAAGTAACCCTTCGAATAATCCGAAGGGTTACTTATTATAAATATGTTATAATATAAAGCAGGCTTCCTACACTAATGATAATCCATAAGATTACAGCGAAGCTTAGTGATTTAAAATTGATCGTTTTAAGCGTGGATAAGGAAAGGGAAGCACCTATAAAGAATAAGGTTAAATTAAGCCCCGATTTAGCTATATAAGTGATATAATGTCCTAATGTATTCATAAAAGGAATATAGGTGCCAGCAATGATAGCTAAAACAAATAGGCCGATAAACCACGGTATTTTTATTTTGCTTCCTTTAGTTTTAAAAATGAACATAGTGATAATAGAAACAGGAATGATCCATAATGCCCTTGCTAGTTTTACGGTAGTAGCAACATGCAGTGCCTCATTTCCATATTTGTTTGCAGCTCCTACTACGGAACTGGTGTCGTGTATTCCTATTGCACACCATAACCCGAACTGTTCCTGTGAAAGATGGAGCAAATGACCTATTGATGGATAAATAAATAAAGCAACGGAATTAAGGGTAAAAACAATGGCAAGAGCCACGGAAATTTGTTTAGTATCCGGTTTAATAATAGGGGAGACCGCTGCAATGGCACTTCCCCCACAGATAGCTGTTCCGGTAGAAATCAGATAGAATAAAGGTCTTTCAATTTTTAATATTTTTCCTAAAACATATCCTAATATCATTACAATCATTATACTGATGATGGTAAGTTGAAATCCTGTCTTTCCTGCCCGCATTGCCTCGTTAAGTTGTAAACCGAATCCTAATCCGACGATGGAAACCTGAAGAAGGAGATGAATATATTTATGCAGGTATTTTTCAAAAGGATTTCCTATAAAAATAGCAAGAAAAAAGCCCAATGCCAAAGCCAATGGTGAGCTTATGAGAGGAGTTATGCATAAAACAGCCAACACACAGAAAATACTCTTTTTCAGTGCTTCATTTTTGCTGAAAATTTTTAATGATTGGAATCTTGAATTCATCTTTCAAAATTCCATAATTTATTATGATAAAATGAATTCCAATTTGTTTTGAGAGATAACTTTTAGTTATAACTGATGAACTTCAGAAATAACCGAATCAGTTCGGATTGCTCTCCCTTCGGAAGTATAAAATGGAAATTTCTCTCAATATTAAAATTTTTAATATCTACAACAGTAAGAAGATTATTTTTTAATTCCTGAAGAACAGTACTTATCGATAAAAAGGCCATGCTTTCAGAATGCAAAAGGTAATTTTTAATACTTTCGCTGCTTCCTATCTGCATGACAGTATGGAGATTTTCAATTTGAATGCCTTTATCTCTTAACCTGTTTTGAACAAACTCAAGAGATCCCGAGCCCTGTTCACGGAAAATAAGATCAATCTCATACAGGTCTGTCAGTTGTAAAGTTTTTCTGGCTAAAGGATGATCCACCTTTGAGACCAGAACAATTTCATCCGCTCTGAAAGCTTTGTATTCAAAATAAGAGGATTGAGATTCCCCTTCTACAATGCCTAAATCTATTTTGCCTTTTTTCAAAAGAGAAGAAATAATTTCCGTATTATGGGTAAACAATTCAATTTTAATGTCTTTATAGTAAGAATGAAACTTTGCTAAAATTTCTGGTAAGATATATTGAGCGATTGTTGTACTTGCTCCGATAATGAGTTTCCCTTTATGCTGCTGATTGATCTGATTGATTTCAAATTCCATATCACGGTAGATATTCCGGATTTTTTCAGCATAACCATATAATATTTTACCACTTTCAGTCAATTGAATAGAGGTACCTTTACGGTTAAATAATTTTGTATTTAAGGTATTTTCAATTTCTTTTATATGCTTGGTTACTGCAGGTTGTGATATATTCAGCTCCTCTGATGCTTTTGTAAAGCTCAGTCTTGACGCAACCTTATAAAAAACCTTTAATCTGTAATCAAACATTTTTCGGAAAATAGATGTCTCACAAAAATACTGAAATTAACTTACTATTTAATTTCTGATATCGTTTTATCAGTATAATCCTGCGTTTTATTATTTTTTGCCTGTCCGACTCTCTGTTGAGTATAAATACTGTTATAACCGGAAATTAAATATGAAACGACACATGCTATGGCTACATAAATACCACATTCTGCTCCGAATAATTCAATAGCCATCAGCATACAGGCTAAAGGGGTATTGGTAGCTCCGGCGAATACTGCAACAAATCCCATTCCGGCCATTAACCCTACGGGAAGAGGAATGAAAATAGATAAAGCACTTCCTAATGTTGCTCCGATAAAAAATAAAGGAGTAACCTCACCGCCTTTAAAACCTGCAGCCAGGGTAAGTACGGTAAATATCATTTTTAATGCAAAATCATAGACTTCGGATTGCTGTTGAAAAGCCTGCTCAATAACAGGAACTCCCAAACCGATATATTTAGTGGCGCCCATAGCAAAAACAGCAATGACAATAATAATTCCACCAATGATCGGGCGAAACGGAGGATATTTAATATTTGATTTGAAAATATTTCCGGCCCAGTGGAGTGCTTTGCTGAAGGCGGCCGCGCACAGACCAAAAGCAATTCCTGCTATAATGCTGTAAATAATGAAAACGAAATTAGCCTTAGGAATAAGACCTATGATGTAATGAGTATGTTCTACATTCCATAATCCTGTAGTGGTCCAGCTCGCAATAATGGAAGAAGTGAATGCTGCAAAAATAGCATCGTATCGTATTCTTCCGATCAGGAAAACCTCAAGCCCAAAAACAGCTCCGGCTAAAGGAGTACCGAATACAGAACCGAATCCGGCGGCGATGGCTGCAATGATTAATATTTTTCTTTCATCATTATTGAGCCTGAACGGTTGGGTAAGCTGATCTGCAATGGCTCCTGCCATTTGGATAGCTGTACCTTCACGTCCGGCCGAGCCTCCGAATAAATGAGTTAAAATAGTTCCCAAATATACGAGAGGAGCCATTTTAAAGGGAATAATACTTTTAGGATTATGAATATTATCAATAAGAATGTTGTTACCTGCCTCTACATTTTTACCAAAATAATAATAAAGTATCCCAACAAGGAATCCGGCTAGCGGTAAAAAGAAAATGATCCATTTATTGTTTTCTCTTATGGTAGTTACCCATTCCAGAGATTGGAGAAACCATGCAGAAGCGGTTCCTACTGAAAGACCTACAATGATACTTATGATAAGCCATTTTAAAATATCGGGAGATGCTGGGAATTTTCTGAAAAAAAACTGTGTTTTAAGTGTAGTGTTTTTTGAAAATGATCGTTGATGTTTAGACATAATATACCTGATTAGTTAATTGCAATAATCTCATTAATCAGGCGTCATCAGCTTCTATCTAAGCGGTTGGGATAAGGAAGAACACCATTTCCTTCTGTTTTGCAAATATATATAAAAATTTCTTTATAAAAAAGGTTTCATTTCATCTTCTATCTGGGTTCTTAATTCCATGAGACGAATAGCATACTGTTCTTTTTGCTTTTCTTCTTCCGTCTGGGGAGTCCATTTAGGAACAGGAAGTTTTTTACCGTTCTCATCTACTGGTACAAAAACAATGATACAGTGGGTTTTCTTATCAAAGGTAGGCTGTTTTAAATTCCTGGAATATACATTAATTGAAATATGCATACTGGATTTTCCAGTGTAAATCACCTGAGCTTCCACATTCACGATTTCCCCGATTTTGATAGGCTCATAAAAACGTATGCCGCCAACATATACAGTAACAGAGTAATTTCCACTCCAGGTCGTAGCACAGGCATATCCAGCCTGGTCTATCCATTTCATAACACTTCCGCCATGAACATTTCCTCCGTAATTAACATCAGACGGTTCTGAAATGAACTGGAAGGTGATCGGTTTATTTTCCATTGATTGAAGTAAAGTTTAAATAAAGATACTTAATAATTTTTGAAATGGGAGATTAAATCCTAATTTTGAAGGATTGACAATAATGGATAAATAATATAAAGATGGAAAAAGTATTTTCTCTAAATACCTGCGCTACATGCAGAAAAATATTAGGGCAGTTTGATCTGACGGATTGGGAACACAGAGAAATCAAAAAACAGCCGATTACAGAAGAAGAATTGGAAGAAATGTATAAGAAAACAAAATCTTATGAAGCACTGTTCAGTAAGAAATCTACTCAGATCAAGGAAAGAGGAATTGATGTGAAATCATTAGGTGAAAAAGATTTTAAGAAACTGTTACTGGAGCATTATACCTTTTTAAAACGTCCTGTCTTTATTACCGATAAAGAAATATTTGTAGGTAATGAAAAAGCTAACTTAGAAAAGTTGGATGCTTTTTTTAGAGCAAAAAAATAATGTTGAATCTTATTCTGAATAAAAAACCGCAGTGATAATCTGCGGTTTTTATTTTTTATACAAAAGGAGTTTTCACCACTTTTGCAGGAATATTTTTATTTCTTACCTGAATGAAAATATCAGAACCTACTTTAAAGTAAGGTTTATCTACATAAGCAAGTCCTAATCCTATTTTCTTCATAGGAGACTGTGTACCTGAAGTTACTTTTCCGATTACATTTCCTTCTGCATCTACTACAGCATAGTCGTGTCTTGGAACTCCCTTATCCTGTAATTCAAATCCTACCAATTTTCTGGTAATACCCTCTTCTTTCTGTTTGGCAAAAATATCTTTGGAAACGAAATCTTTATCAAATTTAGTAATCCAGCCTAAACCAGCTTCAAGCGGAGAAGTGGTATCATCGATATCATTTCCGTATAGGCAGAATCCTTTTTCAAGTCTTAAAGTATCTCTTGCTGCGAGTCCGCAAGGAATAATTCCTTCGTTTTCTCCCGCTTCTATTATCGCATCCCAAAGTTTTACAGCATCTTCATTTTTGAAATAAATTTCAAAACCTCCGCTTCCTGTATATCCTGTATTGGAAATGATTACATCATTTATACCCGCTACACTTCCAACGGTAAAGTTGTAATAAGGAATATCGGAAAGGTTGGTATCTGTTAATTTTTGAAGAATTTCAGTTGCTTTTGGTCCTTGTATAGCTAATAATGACATTTCATCTGATGCGTTGGTCATTTTGGCTCCGAAACTGTTGTATTTAGAAATATGATTCCAGTCCTTATCAATATTGGAAGCATTTACTACAACGAAATATTTGTTGTCTTCCATTTTATAAATGATAAGATCATCTACAATACCGCCGTTTTCATTCGGAAGACAAGAGTATTGGGCTTTGCCGTTTTCCAAAGTATCTACATTATTTGTAGTGACAAGTTGTAAAAGCTCTTTAGATCCTGGTCCTTCAATGAAGAATTGTCCCATATGGGAAACATCGAATAATCCTGCTTTTTCTCTTACAGCAAAATGTTCCTCAGTAACTCCTGAATATTGTACCGGCATTTCGAATCCTGCAAAAGGAACTATTTTAGCTCCCAAAGAAACGTGCTTGTCATACAAGGCTGTCTTTTTCATATTTATTTTTTTATTGCTTTATTTTCTTTATTGTTAATTGAGGAAGGGCTTTCTTATTATTTATTGAAATGATGTTTGTATTCCTCTAAAATAATTTTAAACCATTCTGTAAAGTTTTCCGGATGCTCAGATATTTCCTTATCCAGATCTTTCATGGAGATATATCTTACTTCTTCTACTTCATCTTTATTTAAGTGGAAATCCCCTTCAAAAAAACCTGTAAAAACATGGTCGAGTTCATGTTCCCATAAGCCGTTTCCTACATCTGCTTTATAGATAAAATGGAATTTTTCTGAAAGTTCTGTAAATATTCCGAGCTCTTCTTTTAGTCTTCTGTTAGCTGCTTCGAGATAAGTCTCATTATCCCGGGGATGAGAGCATACTGCATTGGTCCATTGGTATGGTGAATGATATTTTTTTGCAGCTCTTTTTTGCAGAAGCATTTCCCCGCTGCTGTTAAATAAGAATACAGAGAAAGCACGATGTAATAAGCCATTAATATGAGCCTGCTGCTTTTCCATTAAACCCAGTACTTCATCCTGAGGGTTCACTAAGACTACTAATTCTTCCATTTCTACAAATGTAAGTTTAATAAATGTATTTTGGAAATTTTTTGCCGACGCAATTCGGTAAGAAAGTATCATCTTTTAATTCCGATAAACCTGCCTATACTTATTAAAAGTCCGGATACAATGATGAAAAATATCAGAACATAGAAACTATTGACTAAAGTCTGCGCTATTCCGATTTCAGAAACATTCACAAATGGATAAGGATAAAAACCTGAAAAGCCTCCGCGGATCAGAATGTAAAAAAGATAGATTAGAGGATAGATAGCCCATTTTATCATGTTTCCGTATTTTAAGCCGGACTTCTTCCCATACAGATACCAGTATACCAAAGTAAGAAAAGGAATTACACCATGTAATAATTCATCTACAAAACGCTGTAGACCTGTAGGGTTCCAGCTAGATCTTAAAATAACCTGATAAATAATACCTACGATAAGTATATATACAGTGATTGCTGTTAAAAAGTTAGAATTTGAACTGCCACTAAAAGAGGTAAAAAGTTGCTTGGTGAAATAAACTGCAACTATTATATTGGTTAAAATCGTGAAAAAACTGAAAAACCTAACGGTTGTTTCAGAGAAAGGCAACAGGGTATTTTCTATCATCAAGTAATATTGAACGATAATTGCGAACCAACCGATACTGCATATGATAAAAGCTAGTATTTTTTTCATGAAATCCACGTTATAATCAAATGTAATAAAATTGGAAGTAAATTCCAATCCGACTAAACTTAATATTGATTGCTAAAAAGAAAATTTTTAATTAGAATTACCAAAAATATAACA
>NZ_JALAHD010000214.1 GCF_022712095.1 Chryseobacterium sp.
AGACTCTTGTGTGAAATAATCCTTAAATGTCATTCCTGTAATAAGTTAACGCAATGAGATGAAAATTATATTCTTCGTAATTGTGTAAAACGTTTCAAGTATATACCTTTGTGGGCTTGGGAAAGAAATTATGTTCTTTCTGAAGAATCCACTATTATATTTCAGCTGTGATCTATGGGAAAATCTGCTAATGTATTATTTGACTTTTCAAAAAAGGTAAATTATAAAAATGAATTGTTAGCCGGTTTTACTGTTGCCATGACGATGATTCCTGAATCTCTATCGTTTGCTATTTTGGCAGGGCTTTCGCCTTTAACAGGATTGTATGCTGCTTTTTTAATGGGGCTGATTACTGCAGTTTTCGGAGGTCGTCCGGGAATGGTTTCCGGAGGTGCCGGAGCTACTGTTGTAGTTCTTATAGCCTTGGCTAAATCTCATGGTGTTGAATATCTTTTTGCAGCGATTATTCTGGCCGGAATTTTCCAGATACTGGTGGGGGCTTTTAAATTAGGAAAGTTTGTCAGGCTTATTCCACAGTCTGTAATGTATGGTTTTCTGAATGGTCTGGCAGTGATCATTTTTATGGCTCAGATTGAGCAATTTAAAATAACTGATACTAATGGTGTGGTGAGTTGGCTACAGGGAACTCCTTTATACATAATGGCAGGATTGACAGCTCTTACGATTGCTGTAGTTTACTTTTTTCCGAAAATCACCAAAACGGTGCCTGCATCACTGATCGCTATTTTATTTATTTTCGGATTGGTAAGTCTTTTGGGAATTCCTACGAAAACAGTATCCGATATTGCCCATATTAGTGGAAATATTCCCGAATTTAATCTTCCCCAGGTTCCTTTTTCTCTGGATACCTTAAGTATTATATTTCCTTATGCCCTTGTAATGGCAGGGGTTGGATTGATAGAGTCTTTACTTACCCTATCTATGGTAGATGAAATTACTAACTCCAAAGGAAATGCCAACCGTGAATCCATGGCGCAGGGAATTGCAAATATTACCAATGGTTTTTTTGGAGGAATGGGAGGCTGTGCAATGGTGGCCCAGACGTTAGTCAATCTGAATGCAGGCTCACGGGCAAGATTATCCGGTATTATAGCCTCTATTACCATTTTAATAATTATTTTGTTTGGAGCTCCTTTTATAGAAAAAATTCCAATGGCTGCTTTGGTCGGAGTCATGATGATGGTAGCGATAAGTACATTTCAGTGGGTATCGGTACGTATCATTAATAAAATGCCTAAGTCCGATATATTTGTAGGTATTTCGGTAGCATTAATCACTATAATTCTTCATAACCTGGCATTGGCTGTCCTGGTAGGAGTTATCATTTCCGCTTTGGTATTTGCGTGGGATAATGCGAAGAGGATAAGAGCCAGAAAGTTCATTGATGATCATGGTGTAAAACATTATGAAATATACGGGCCTTTATTTTTCGGATCAGTGGCAGCTTTTACTGAGAAATTCGATCCGATGGGAGATCCTGATGAAGTAGTAGTGGACTTTAAAGAAAGCAGGATTGTGGATATGAGTGCTATTGACGCTTTGAATAAACTGTCAAAAAGATATCATCAGCAACACAAAGCATTGTTTTTACGTCACTTAAGTGATGATTGCAGGAAAATGCTTAAAAATGCAGAAGCAGTCATTGAAGTCAACATACAGGATGATCCTACTTATAAAGTAATGCCTGAAAGATGAGTGAAAAGGTATTAAATGAGAACTGTAAAGGTACACTCTTCATTTTTTAGATTACCAATGAACAGGAAACAAAATTAGGAACTGGTGAATAATATGCTGTTTGATTGTTTATCACTATCTGTTTTTGAATGTTTTTGATCCTGTGGACGAAATAAATTTTAAATCAAGATGCTATTAAAATAGGCTGGTTTTATTTTAAATATTATCTTTGACACTATCATTTTGATTTACATAAATGCTGAAATAAAGTGGAAAAACATCAAAGTATTTTAGATCTCCATCCGGGCCTGATTTGGGGGTTTGCACTAACAGTTATTATTATGCTTCTTCTCGATTTAGGGATTTTCAATAAGAAAAGCCATGAAGTGTCCTCAAAAGAAGCTACGCTATGGTCTGTAGTCTGGATTTCCCTCTCTATGATTTTTTCGGGAGTTGTATATTGGGTTTTTAATAAGGCGGATAGTCATGAGCTTGCCGTAGAAAAATTCACACAGTATCAGGCTGCCTATTGGATTGAAAAAGCACTCTCTGTAGATAATCTATTTGTATTTATACTTGTTTTTGGTTTTTTTAAAGTTCCTAAATATTTACATCATAAAGTCTTATTTTGGGGGATTATAGGAGCTTTGATTTTTAGAGCCATATTTATATTTGCCGGAGTTGAAATTATTAATCTGACCTTCCTGCCTGAAATGCTGGTCTTTGGAGAACCTGTAAGGATTAATGTAGTCATGACACTATTTGGATTATTTCTGATGTATGCAGGCGTTAAGTCATGGGGTGGAGGACATGCTGATGAAGATGAAGATTATAGTAATACAGCAGGAGCAAAGCTTATTAAGAGTTTTTGGAAAGTTTCTGACGGATATGATGGAGATAAATTCTTTACCATTCAGAACGGAATAAAGATGGCTACTCCTCTTTTGGTAGTTGTGAGTGTTATAGAATTTACAGACGTTTTATTTGCAGTAGATTCTATTCCTGCCATATTTGCAATCTCTAATGACCCTTTCATTTTATATACCTCTAATATTTTTGCTATTTTAGGTTTAAGGTCACTTTATTTTTTACTGGCCAACTTTATATATATGTTCAGCAAACTGTCATACGGACTGGCTGTTATTTTAACCTTTATAGGAATTAAAATGTTGATTGCTCCCTGGTTCCACGTTCCTTCTCCTGTCTCACTGAGTATTGTAGGAGGTGTTTTAATAATCTCGGTCATCATCTCATTATTATTCCCTGATAAGAAAAAGAATATATAAGGCTTTATCATTGTTAAAGCTTTTTTATTTTTTCCTGTTGAGAAGGGTATTGATCTTCTCGCGGGTTTTAAAGGAAGTCTGGTAAGCTTCATTCCTTAACTTCTGTATTTTTCCTACAGGCCTTAAGTTTTCCATACTTTCAAAAGGATTAAAAGATAACATTTCAACCTCCGGTTTTTTAATATTCATAAAAGAGTTCTTTTGGATAACAACTTCACCTATTTTAAAGAATGGAGCTTTTTTCCATTCCCTGTTCAGTCGATTGATCGGCTGATCCTTTAAATTATAACAAAACTGAATATAAACTTCATAAATGAAATCTGATGAAGATAAGATCCTTTCAAGACTCTGTCGGGGAGGTTCCTTGGTTTCAGTTTTCACCTTCGGGCTTAGTTTTATTTTAATCATGTGTTCTTCCAGACGGTAAGCACCTATAGAATGATAATCAAATGATAAAATAGAA
>NZ_JALAHD010000215.1 GCF_022712095.1 Chryseobacterium sp.
GGTTTTTTGTGTAAGGAATAAAAATATTGGATATTGAAATAATAAAAAAAAGCACCTGATTAAAGGTGCTTTCAAGCTTCCGAAGTTCATTTTCCGCGAATTCCTAAATAATATTAAATACAGTAAAATACATAATAGTTGTAATCTACTGTTTTTAGATAGTTAAAAATCTCTTTTTGTTGATTGTCTGAAGACTGAATGTATCATTCTGTTTTTTTCTCTTTTTTAGGTCTTATACCCCGGACAATATTTGTTTTTATGTATTCCCATTCTACCCGCTCAGAAAATACAGATTTAATGAATCCAAGGTTTTTGTTATAGTTCTTTCCGGTCCAATTCCTCTCTTTTTGGATATGGTCCATGATTGACCTAACATGAAACCTTTCGCAATCAGAGATATTAATGTTTGAATACTTTAGATCCGGTATTGCAGCTTTAAAAAATCTCAAAACACAAGTGTAATCGAGGTAAGATTTAAGGTAATGAATATTTTTTCTTTTCTAATACAAAATCTAAAGCTTCAGCTAATTTTTTTGATAGATTTTCTTTGTATGAACTGATAGCGGATCATATCCATTTTTTATTTTAAATTCTAAAGCTTTTAAGGGCTTTACAATTTAACATTCTTTCAGTGTAATCGTTGGAATCATTAACGCCTTTAGTAAACTTCTTAATGATCTTATGAGTTGATGTATTGTAGATGTAAACATATCAACAAAGTGAGAAAAATTTACTTATTTTTAACTTTTATAATTGAATAATAGTGTAAAGTATTAGAAATCAATTATTTGTAAAATTTGCAGAGAGGAAGGGATTCGAACCCTCGATACAGTTACCCGTATACTACCTTTCCAGGGTAGCTCCTTCAACCACTCGGACACCTCTCTATTTGAGATTGCAAAAATAGAGTATTTTCTGGAATTACCAAAAGAAATAGTATAAATTACTTGGTAATTTCTCCACAAAGACTTCTGGAGAAGTTTTCGGCAAAACTTCCGGCATAATTAGGATTGTCCAGTAAATGCATTGCCTTGGTAATAGCACTTTCTGCAGTGATGTCTTTTCCGCTTATAGCACCTATTTTAGCAAATATGTTACTGTTTTCATATTTGCCGAAAGATATACCTCCTGAAATACACTGACTTACCACCACGATCTCAGTTCCGTTATCCCTTACTTCCTGTAATGTTTTCTGGGTTTTTTCATTATTGAAAATAGTCCCCGAACCAAAAACCTGAAGGATTAAAACTTTCATTTTAGGAACCTCTTTAAAATGGCTTAGATTCATTCCTGGGAAAATTCTCCAGAAAAGAATATCCTCGGAAATATGATCATCCACATGAAACTGAACAGGAGATTTTGATCGGTATAAATTTTCTTTAATAATATTTAAATGTACACCCGATTGACCTAAAATAGGATAGTTTGGACTGGCATAAGCATCAAAATATTCTGCAGAATATTTCAGAGTTCTGTTTCCTCTCAGTAGCTTATATTCGAAATAAATGGCTACTTCCTGAATAACCGCTTCATCATCTTCATATAAACTTGCATAGTAGAGACTCGTTAAAAGATTCTCCTTGGCATCAGTTCTTAAATCTCCTATTGGTAACTGGGAACCTGTAAGAATAACAGGTTTATTTAAACCTTTCAGCATAAAACTCAGCGCAGAAGCTGTGTAGGACATGGTATCAGTTCCGTGTAGAATCAAAAAGCCATCATATAAATCATAATTCTCCAGAATATAATTAGCTATAATTTTCCATTCCTGAGGTCCCATATCGGAAGAATCCAGTGGCTGGGCAAATGGATGTACGGAAACTTCACATTCCATCAGCTTCATTTCCGGCATTTTTTCGAAAATATTTCCGAAGTCAAATGCACGGAGACTTCCCGTTTCATAATCTTTTTCCATTCCAATGGTTCCACCCGTGTATATAAGAAGGACTTTTCGCTTCATGTAAAATAATAGTTTTAAAGAATTTTATTGTATAAGCAGGTTCAGAATTTCAAAATTACGTTAATTTGCAAAGATTTAAAAATGAATGAAAGAATTAGCCCAGACTTTTGAATATTTAAAGCAGTTTCTGACGGAAGAAAGATTAAATAAAATAGAGTATTTCTCTCAGGGAAGCTCAGATTTTGTATTGCCTGTAATGGAAGATATCTATCAGTTTCGTAATGCAGCGGCTATCGTAAGATCAGTAGAAGCCTGCGGATTTCATAAAGTGGTGGCTTTGGAAGAGGAAAATGTATTTAATCCCAATCTTACCGTTACCAAGGGAGCGGAAACCTGGGTGGAGGTAGAAAAAATGCCTAAGAATATCTCTTCGCTGCAGAAGATTAAAGAAAGAGGATATAAGATATTGGCTGTTTCTCCTGAAAAAAATGCTGTGATGCTGCCCGATTATGAAGTGAAAGAACCCTTAGCACTTGTTTTCGGAACAGAGCTGGAAGGAGTTTCGGAAGAAGTCCTGGATTTTGCCGATGAAACATTGGCGATACCTATGTATGGTTTTACAAAAAGTTTTAACGTATCCGTTGCAGCGGGAATCTGCATGTATGAATTAAAGCAGAAGTTAATGAATTCAGACATCCATTATAAACTTAACGAAGAAAAACTGCTGAAAATGAAAATCCGGTGGTCCGTCAATTCCATAAGAAGCGGGGAGCAGATATTCAATAAATATTTAAGAGATCACAATATTATATTTAATTAATCATTTTATTGTAATTCCAGGCCGCTACGAAAATACCTGCTGTTTCAGTTCTTAAACGTTGAATTCCAAGGGATGTTGCTCTGATTTTATGATCAGCAAGAAGCTGAATTTCCCTTTCGGAAAAATCACCTTCAGGACCTATTAAAAAAGTATACTGTTCTAAATGAGGAAGTTGATTTAAAGGTATTCTTTCCAGATTTTCATGGCAGTGTGCCACTAAAGTGTGATCAGGGTTTACGGTTTTCAGAAAATCAGGAAGTTTGACCAGATCATTAATGACAGGAAAGTGAAATCTTAAACTCTGCTTGGATGCAGCAATGCTTTGTTTTCTCAGCTTATCAATATTGATATTTTTACGTTCTGTCTTTTCCGTTAGGATAAACGAAATTTCAGAAATACCCATTTCTACAGCTTTTTCTACAAAAAATTCTATTCTGTCAATATTTTTGGTAGGAGCAATGGCAATATGAAGCCTGGGAGTAAAAGCAGACTGATCCCTCTGAATATTCAATACTTCCAGATGAGCTTTCTTTCCTTCCAACAGAAGTTTTCCAAATGCCAGATTACCTTTGCCATCAGTTACATAAATTTCTTCTCCATCTTTTATACGGAGAACCTTTACAATATGCTGCTGTTCCTCTTCATGGATGAAAACTTTGTTTTTGGAGGTATCTATCTGACCATAAAATAACTTCATATATCTTGATTTAAAAGTGCAACTCCTGTTTTTATTGTTGTATATACATCCGTATCACAGTTGCGGTAGGAGCATAAAAATATCTCTTCAATCCACTTGTCATTTATAAAAATTAGATTCAGGTATTCCTGCTTGCGTAAATTATTTTTGATAGACAGGTAATCTCCTTCTTTTGGGGTGTAGGGAAAACTGAAAAGATTTTCTGAATTTATTTTTTGTAGGATTTCTTCTTTTATCTCATGAATATATCCTTTTTCAGAGCTTGAGGGAAAATAGTCGGCGGAAATTTCTGAACTATCATTTTTTTCAGTAACAGTTTCTAAAGTCCAATAATATTTTGAATTCTTTTTAGAATGTTTTCCCAGTACCTTTTCTTCTAAAAGTATTTTCATAAATCATATTTAGCAGTTGCAGTAGTCCTTAAATCTGTAAATTCTCCTTTTTCAAATTTCAATTGGGCAACCATGGCGATCATAGCGGCATTATCAGTAGTATATTCAAATTTTGGAATGTAAATATTCCATCCTAATCTTTCCTGATTATCCTGCATAGCCTTTCTTAAAGCAGAATTTGCAGAAACTCCACCTGCAATGGCTACTTCTTTTATGTTGAGATCTTTAGATGCTTTTTCAAGTTTCTGCATTAAAATTTCAATAATAGATCTTTGTACAGACGCACATAAATCGTTGAGATTTTCTTTAATGAAGTCGGAATTCTTCTTGACTTCTTTTTGAATGAAATAAAGGACCGAAGTTTTGATACCACTGAAAGAATAATCGTAATTCTCCAGTTTAGGTTTATTGAAGGTAAATGCATTGGGATTTCCTTCCTTTGCCAGCCTGTCAATGATAGGTCCTGCCGGATAGTCAAGGTCGAAAATTTTACCGATTTTATCAAAAGCTTCTCCGGCTGCATCATCGATTGTTTTTCCTATGATTTCCATATCAAAATAATCCTTGACAAGGACGATCATTGTATGGCCTCCGCTTACCGTAAGGCATAAAAAAGGGAATTTGGGCGGCATAGGATTTGCATCTTCTATAAAATGGGCTAAAATGTGTGCCTGGAGGTGGTTTACTTCGATTAATGGAACATTAAGACTCATTGCAAGAGACTTTGCAAATGACGTTCCTACAAGTAAAGAACCCAAAAGTCCGGGTCCGCGTGTAAATCCTATAGCAGAGATTGCATTTTGTTGTATATTTGCTTGAGTCAGTGATTTCTCAACAACGGGGATGATATTTTGCTGGTGTGCTCGTGAAGCCAATTCAGGAACAACACCGCCATATTCTTTATGAATTGCCTGGTTTGCAGCAATATTGGAAAGAATTTCATTCCCTTTGATAATAGCTGCAGATGTATCATCGCAAGACGATTCGATACCTAAAATTATAGAGTCCTTCATAATAATGGCAAAGTTAGAGAATAATAACGAAAATAAACATAAAAAATCCGTCGCTGAGAATATTGGAGATCAGGTACAAAAGAAGGTAGAGGATGTAGGAGAGAAAGTTCAGGAGACCGTAAAAGAGGCCTCTGAACTAGCTTCAGATGCAATTAAACATCCGGTGGAAACAGCCCAGGAATTTGGAAAGCAGGCAGCAAAAGATGTTACCAGCTATTCCTGGTGGGCTAAGCTTTTACTGATCCTTTTCTGGTTAGGTTTTTCCCTTTTTATCATCATTCTGGTAGCGATCAATTTACCTGTAACCAAACAATGGGCGGCCGATCAGGCTTTACAGATAGTCAATAAAGATTTCAAAGCCGATATGTCCACTGAAAGTGTAGATGTAGACTATTTCGGAGACGTTACTATAAAAGGACTGAAAGTTAAGGACTATAAAGGGTTTGAATTTATAAAAGCTCAGGAATTTAAGGCTAACTCAGATTGGATTTCACTGATCGTAAATGCGGTGTCAGGAAAAAGTAATTCTTTAAGTTTTAATTCACTGAGGCTTTATAAAGCTGATGTTAAAGTGATTACTTATAAAGGTGACAGTATTCCTAATTTTATCCGATTTACTCAGTTATTTGATAACGGTAAAGAAAGAGATCCGAATAAACCGCCTTTTCAGTTGAACTCACGATTGGAAATCGTAGATTCCAAAGTTTCGATTGTAAATCAGAATTCTCCCGGAGAGCCTGGGAAATGGCTTACTGCTACTAAAGTAAACTTAAGAGCACCGAAAGTAAAAGTTAATGGAACAAATATTTCGGCATTAATCAATAATTTTTCCTTTGTCACAACACGGTGGGGCAAATCTCACTTTGTAGATACCTTTTCTACAGAATTCTCTATGACGGAGGATTTTCTTTCCCTGAAAGATCTCACCTTAAATACTGATCATTCCCTTTTACAGGGAAATATAAAATTTAACCTTAATAAAGGTTCCTGGGCGGACTTTACAGATCTTGTGAGCTGGGATATGAACATTAAGCAGGGAAGCCAGCTAAGTGGTTATGACATCAGTTATTTTGTAACCAATTGGGATAATTATAAGCCGTTTAATCTTGCAGGTAAGATGAAAGGCCCATTGAATAACTTTCATTTGGATAATTTTCTTATTGCTAATCCTGATGTGAATATTGCTACCCAGTCTATGGATGTGAAAGATATTCTCAACGGCCATTTCCTGATTGAAACCAAAACCTTATCTACAGATTTTACTTATATCGATCTCAAAGCAATGATGCCTACATTTATTTCTGAAAAAATGAAAAATTTTGCTGATGATTTCGGTAAACTGAAATACAGCGGAACGGCAAGGGTAGATCCTAATCAGGTTTTTGTTTCAGGCGGAAATCTTATCACGGGAATAGGGCAGGCAAAAATTACCAATTTCTCACTTACGGACTATAGCCAGGCACTGCCTAAATATAAGGGATATGCTGAGGTAAGAGATTTGAATACCTCGGTAATTACAAAAAGTAAAGCTGTGGGATTAATTTCGGGGAACTTCAATATCGACGGGCAAAGTTTTGATGTAAACACGATGCGTCTGACGACCAAATCCCAGATTTCCAGCATTGAAGTCATGAATAAGGAAATAACCAATCTTTATCTGGATGGATTATTGGATCATAAAAAATATACAGGGCTTATCACCATCAATGATAAACAGGCAAAAGGATCTGTAAAAGGTTTAATCGACTTTAGTACTTCAAGGATTTCAATGAATGTAAATGCTGACGTCGACTATTTAAATATGAATTATTTTACCGATACACCAGGCAGCCAAATGGTAAGTGGCCGGGTGGAAGGAAAGATGTCTATGTCTTCTATTAATGATTTGACACTTGATGTTGAAGCTAATAATTTAAGCTTTGCAACAGCTACCCAGAAATATCTTATTCCTAATGCTAAAGTAAAAACATTCATAGAATCCGGAAACCGTATTATTTCGGTAGATGCTCCGGGAGCTGTAAACGGGCAAATATCAGGAAAATATTATCTGGCAGATCTGACGGGAATGGTAGAAAACGGATTAGGGAAAATTCTGGTAGGACCTCCGCCAAGAAAACTTTACAGAGGAGAAAGCTTTAAAATGAACTTTGACGTACAGCAAGGGTTGGTGAGTTATTTTATGCCGGATCTCAAAATCCCAAAGGGAGCCGTTGTAGAAGGCGAATATAACGGTGATTCCAATAACTTAATTCTTAATGTAGATGCAGCTTCATTGAAGTATCTTATGACCAAGGAAGAAGAGGTAACGGCTGCTGATAATGCTTTGGCTTCTGCAAATCCTGATTATGAAGTCAACGAAAGGAAAGATATTTCCCGTGACAGCGCTATGGTAGATAGCGTTTTGGTGAGAATTAATACTGCTAACCTGGAAGAACAGATTTATGCAAAAATAAATAGAGTAGAATATAATCAGAATATAGTCAAGGATTTTACACTGAGTGGGAGAAATGATAATAATACGCTGCTTCACATTGCAACTCACTTTAAACATGGAACTCCTGAAAATGAATTGGAGGAACAGCTTAAAGAATATGCTATTAATTTCAACCAGTCAACAGATAATGCAGGGGACTATGTCTTCAGGTTTGAACCCACAGAGGTGAAATTTAATGATGTTACTTGGGCAGTTGATACAAGCTCAGAGCTTAATCATTCCATTACCTACAGAAAGAATATGGGAGATTTTGAAATCAGGAACCTTAGAGTATATTCTGATGACAGTTCATTACGGATAAATGAAGCAATATTCAAATCAGCTAAAGATTTCTATGTGGATGCGGATGTTTCTGATTTTGCCATCGAAAAGCTTTTAGAAATGAATCCTGGAGGCAATTCTATGGATATTAAAGGACTGGCCAATGGGAGCTTAAAGATCAAAATGGATAAAAGTACATTGCAGCCATTGATTGATTTAAGTGTCGATCATATTATGATGGATGGAAATGAAATGGGTGATCTTACAATTTCTGCGGTAAACGGAATTGCTTTAAATGTTTATGATGTAGATGTAAAAGTTGCTTCAGCAGGAGTTTTAGGAAGTAATAATCTGCACCTTACAGGTACAGTAAACAATAATACGGCGACTCCTACTCTTGATCTTGTAGCAGAGATGAGGGATTTTGATCTTGCATTTACCCAGCAGTTTGTACAGACTGTCTTTGGTAATATGAGAGGAAAAGCTACCGGAGACCTTAAGATCAACGGAAAACTGAATGATCTGGATTATAGTGGAGATATTGCTTTAAAAGGATTTGGATTAAAATTACTGTTTACAGGAGTTGATTATTCATTTGATGATAATGTAATTCAATTATCAAGAGGGCTTGCTATTCTCAATAATATTGAAGTTCATGATGGAAGATCTAATTCAAAAGGAAATATTTCTGGGGCGATTCAGTTTGAAACACTTTCTTCAATGGGGGTTAACCTCGTGATGAGGGCTGATAATTTATTAATGCTGAATACAACACAGAAAGATTTTGATCTCTTCTGGGGAAGAGTATATGGGCAAGGCGATCTTTACGTCGATGGACCTGTTTCCGGGCTCAGTATTAACACACCGAATATGAAGGCTCTTAACGGAAGTACATTTACTTTTAATTCCGGATCTACTTCAAGTGTGGAGGAATTTAAAATGTTGAGGTTCCTTAAAGAAGGCAAGGATGGTCTTATTACATTGGAAGAAAAGAAGAAGACGGGAGCGAATATGAATATTGATTTTAGTCTGGATGTAGATAAAGGAACAAATGTGAATGTTCTGATAGGTGAGGATGTCGGCAATATTAATGTAAAAGGTGCTGCTAATAATTTAAGATTCCAGATGAACAGACAGGGCAATATTGCTATGAATGGGACTTATAAGGTAGATAACGGAACTTTTGTATCCAAAGCCATTCTTAATAAAACTTTCCAGATTGAAAAGGGTAGTGTTATCCATTGGGATGGAGATGCCATGAAACCTGTAATGAATATTACCGCAAATTATGTGAGAATGGTTTCCAATGCCGGTGAATACCTTAATATGGGGAAACTTCAGCCGATCAGTATATTATTACAGGCACATATTACTCAGTCTTTGATCGATCCTCAGGTAGATTTAGATGTTACTGCAATGGATGTTTCCAGCCAGGTAAAAGAAACCCTTGCTGCGAAAATGAGCCAGGATGGTGAAAAAGTTCTCCAGTTCGGTTCGGTTCTCCTTTTGAGCAGTTTTAATGTTTCCAATAGTGGGGGCGTGGATGTGGATGTAGCAGGAGTGGCGGAATCATCGGGATATAATATGCTCTTAAAACAGCTGGGATCAGTACTTAATACGATGAGTAGTGAATTCCAGATCGACTTAAATTATGTAAAAGGAGATCAGTATTCCAATACCGGAGACAGAGCTAATGCGGGAGTCAGTTTTGCTCTTTCGCCAAGAATCAATGTGAAGACCGGTCTGGGAATTCCATTAACCAAAACTGAAGGTACGGAAAGTAATTATCTTTCAGGAGAAGGCTCTATTGAATATGATGTTTCTAAGAAAAACGACGGAAGTTTAATTTTAAGAGGGTATTCAAAGCCAACTAATATTGGTATGATAAGTACGAACGGTTCCGCAAATCAGGCCTATGGAGGCGGTATTGTATGGAGTAAAAGCTTTAATTCTTTATTTAAAAAGAAGAAAAAAGATAAAAAACAACCAGAATCAAAAGAGAACATAAAAACAGATTCTATAAAATCAGTAGGTAAATAATCAGAATATTTTAATGATTTTTATCATCCGTGTTAATTA
>NZ_JALAHD010000216.1 GCF_022712095.1 Chryseobacterium sp.
ATCAAAAACTTCTGCCACTGGGAACTTTGGTTGCATGTGTTCTTTACTTAGCTATAAAAAACCGCGCATGAAAAAAGCATTTTCCGATGAAGATTTAGTCAAAAATCTGAGTTTATACTACCTCAATCGGCATTTGAAAAAAAAGCCGATAGAAAAGTACCATCGTACTATAGATGAATCTCCTCTTCATGATCGTGAAAAATATAAAAAAAAGTCTGAAATTTTATTACTTAATTCTTTTATGCATCACTTTCCTGAAGTGAAATTTGAAAATCTGACTTGCGAAAGCCCCGATTTTATTGCCCAGTTTAATGATAAAAAAATTGGTATAGAACTTACCGAAGTGATTAACCATCTTGAGATGAAAAAAGTGGAAAGCTGCTTAAATAAGATTTTCCGTCAGGCTGAAATATTGTTAGAACAAGAAGACACTACGAAATTTCGTGGTGTTTATTTTTTAGAGTTTTATCCCAATATTAAAATAGATACTCCTGAACATCAGCAAGAGATTATCCACAGTATTTATAAGAGTATTAAAAGGAATAAAGTGACAGGCTGTGTGAAAAGTCTCAGGAAATCTTTTCACCGTCGGAATGTTTTTATAACCTATGAATACAGCATGGGCCTTTTTGATGAGCTTTGTTCGGAAAAAATTTTAGAACTGATAGAAAAGAAGAATGAAAAATTTCCCTACTATGATTCTACAGTGGATGAATGCTGGCTGGTGATTGTTTCCAATATGAATTCTTTGGCATCCAGATATACTTTTATTCAGGATAAAGAACATTTGGAAGAAGTAAAAAGTCCTTTTCATAAAATCTTTCACCTTGAAAATCTCTGCGGAAATATTACAAGTATAAAATGAGCAGGCTTAAAGCTTTTTCAAGGATTATTATCACTACATTTGAAATAAAACTTATCGGCAATGAAAGACTTATTTATCAAACGTTTTGAATATTATAAATCCCTTGGAGATAAAACCTTTGAACAAATTACCGAGGAACAAATGTTTTGGCAGTATAATGCGGAAAGTAATTCCATTGCGGTAATAGTGAAACATCTGGCAGGGAATATGCTTTCCAGATGGACTAATTTTTTAACGGAAGACGGTGAGAAATCTTGGCGTCACCGTGATGAGGAATTCGTCGGGACATTTAAAACGAAGCAAGAAGTTACAGATTTTTGGGAAAAAGGATGGAAATGTTTTTTTGATGCATTGAATCAAATTAATGATGAGAACTTATATTCATCAGTTTATATTAGGGGAGAAGCCCATCCACTAATTGATGCTGTATTAAGGCAGATGGCTCATTATCCTTATCATATCGGGCAGATAGTGTACATCGCTAAGATGCTTACGGATGGTCACTGGGATTCCCTTTCCATTGCTCGGAACCGTTCCCAGGAATTTAATGATGAAATGAGCAAAAAAAATCCCGAAGAAAGAAATAATCCTAATTCTTCTCCTGTATGTTTTCAAAACGGTCCGGAGGTCAGAGATGAATATAATTAATAGGAATTAATAGATTGAATCGATCCGATTTTTCGTAATTAATTCATTATCTTTGCACGCGTAAATTAAGGAGCTAAAAATGTCTCAAATTCATAAAACTGCCGCATTTCATACATTGGGCTGCAAACTTAACTTTGCGGAGACCTCCACTATTGCCAGACAGCTAACGGATGCCGGATATGATAAGGTGAGTTTTGATGAAGCTGCAGATGTTTATGTAATCAATACTTGCTCCGTAACTGAAAATGCAGATCGGGAATGTAAGCTCCATGTGAAAAGGGCGATGAAAGCTAATCCGGAGGGTTTAGTGGTAATCGTAGGTTGCTATGCCCAGTTAAAGCCTGAAGAAATTTCCCAGATCGATGGAGTGGATTTAGTGCTTGGAGCTAAAGAGAAATTCAATATTCTAAGTTATCTTGATGACGTAAGAAAAACAGATACGGAAGGAATTGTTCACTCTTGCGAAATCGAAGAAGCTGATTTTTTCATTGGAAGTTATTCAATAGGGGACCGGACAAGGGCTTTTCTTAAAGTACAGGATGGTTGTGACTATAAATGTACTTATTGTACCATTCCGTTAGCCCGGGGAATTTCCCGTTCTGATACTATTCAGAATGTTTTGAAAAATGCTAAGGAAATAGCAGGTAAAGACATTAAGGAAATTGTTCTTACCGGTGTGAATATCGGAGATTATGGAAAGGGAGAGTTCGGGAATAAAAAACACGAACATACTTTTTTGGATCTTATTTCTGAACTTGATACAGTAGAAGGTATTGAGAGAATACGTATTTCTTCCATTGAACCTAATTTGTTAAAAGATGAGAGTATAGAGCTTGTTTCTAAAAGTAAAAGTTTTGTTCCTCATTTTCATATACCGTTACAGTCCGGAAGCGATGATTTATTGAAAAAAATGAAACGCCGTTATTTAACAAGACTGTATAAAGATAGAGTCAATAAAATCCGTGAAGTAATGCCTGATGCAGCAATAGGTGTAGACGTTATTGTTGGGTTTCCGGGTGAGACTGAAGAACGATTTATGGAGACCTATCATTTTCTGAACGAACTTCCTATTACTTATCTTCATGTTTTCACCTATTCTGAAAGAGAGAATACTGAAGCAGTAGATATGGATGGAGTAGTTCCCGTTCCTGAAAGAAAAAAAAGAAATAAGATGCTCAGAATTCTTTCTGAAAAGAAAAAAATGGCATTTTATCAGACACAACTAGGAAAAACACTTCCCGTATTATGGGAACATGAAAATAAAGATGGAAAGATGTTTGGGTTCACTGAAAATTATGTGAGAGTTCAGAAAGACTTTGATCAGAACTCTGTAAACCGGATCGAATTTCTAAACTTAGAAAAAATACTGTCAGATGGCACAGTTTCTGTGCAATCTTCCTACAAAAGTTTTTTAGCAAAAGCTTAGGCTCTTTGCAAAATTTCTACTAAATTTATTTTTAACATTAAATATCACGTTCTTATGAGAGATAAGTTTTTATCTTGGGGAATTGTTTTAGTAATTGCTACTTGGATTATAGCATTGCTAATTAAAACACATTATTGGATTCCGATCCTGCTAACTTCAATTTATGCATTGGGGGTTTATAACGCCTATCAGACAAAACATGCTATTTTGAGAAATTTCCCTGTTTTAGGGTATTTTAGGTATTTTTTTGAAGATATTTCCCCGGAAATGCAGCAGTATTTCATTGAAAGGGAAACTGATGGGAAACCATTCCCAAGACATCAGCGTTCGGCAGTGTACAGACGTGCAAAAAATATAAGTGATACGGTTGCTTTCGGAACCCAATTAGAAGTTAATCAGAGAAAATATGAAGGGATAAAGCATTCTATCTATGCTAAATCTCCTGCAGAAGAACTTCCAAGAATTTGGGTAGGAGGAGAACAATGTACCCAGCCTTATCATGCTTCATTATTTAATATTTCAGCGATGAGTTTCGGGTCTTTAAGTGACAGGGCTCAGATCTCATTGAACAGAGGAGCGAAAAAGGGTAATTTTTATCATAATACAGGGGAAGGAGGGATTTCTTCTTATCATTTAGAAGGAGGAGACTTATGCTGGCAGATTGGAACCGGGTATTTCGGATGTAGAGATGATGAAGGGAAATTTAATCCTGAATTATTTACAAAGTATTCTAATCTTCCGAATGTTAAGATGATTGAAATCAAATTATCTCAGGGTGCAAAACCTGGTCACGGAGGAGTATTACCGGGAGTGAAAAATACACCTGAAATTGCAAAGATACGTCATGTAACGCCTGGAATGACCATCATCTCTCCGCCATCACATTCCGCATTTTCAAATGCAGCAGGATTATTGAGGTTTGTCCAGCAGTTAAGAGAACTCTCAGGAGGCAAACCGGTCGGGTTTAAACTTTGTATCGGAGATACTAAAGAATTTGAAGATATCTGTGTACAGATGAACGTACTGAAAATTTATCCTGATTTTATAACTATTGATGGTGCTGAAGGGGGAACAGGTGCTGCTCCGCCGGAGTTTTCAGATGGAGTAGGAATGCCTTTGGAACCTGCTTTAATTTTTGTGAACAGGACGCTTAATAATTATAATCTAAGAAAAAAATTAAGAGTGATTGCGAGCGGAAAAGTTCTTACCAGTTTGGATATTTTGAGAGCTATAGCAATGGGTGCGGATATGTGTAACAATGCAAGAGGTTTTATGTTCTCTTTAGGTTGTATCCAGGCTTTAAGATGTAATTCCAATAATTGTCCGACAGGAGTGGCCACTCAGGATAAAATGCTCATTAAAGGACTTGATGTTACAGATAAAAGTGAAAGAGTATACCACTTCCATAAAAATACGCTGCATACTTGCAATGAACTTATTGCTGCGGCAGGAAGAAGTTCTTATGAAGAGGTAGATGCAAGCATGTTTATGAGAGGAGATGAATTTGAACACTTAGCAGACCTGTATTTCCCTGATATTTTAGGGAATGTAAAGCAGAAAGCAAGATAAGATTTTAAATAACTAAAAGAGCGCATCAAATTATTTGATGCGCTCTTTTAGTTTGTAGATTCATATTTTTATTTCTGATCGTCCGTTCTTGTTTTTGCATCGTACAATTGAAAATTGAAAATAAAAGTCATATTTCTAAATGAGACTCCATTGTAGTTATAGTGGGAATCTCTAGCAAATGCAGCTCTGGAAGGAACGATAATAACTCCTTGTAAGTTATAAGGATCTCCGTTAGGTTTATCAATAAAGGATTGGAAATAAGATAATCCTTCCTGAAATCCTTCTATTTCATAATAACTTCTTTGTTTTGCTACATCAGTAGTAGCGGCCTCTAAGAAGGAATTTTTCACATAATAATACATTGGATCTGTAACGGGTGATCCTGAAGAACTTGTTCCGTTAATAGTATTTACAAGATCTCCGCTTGTTATGAAAGAAACATTTCCATCAGTACTTCCTGCAAGATTATAGCTCATTTTGAGCATAAGCTTGATAACATCTTTATATTCACCGGTAGCTAATGTTTTTCCTGTATTTGCTGCAGGCTGTGCTCCTTCCCTTTTAATATAAACTACTCCTGAAGGAAGTGTCACAGGGCTTAAATCTGCTAACTTTGTTTCATTATCATCAGAAGCATCAGAGCTACTGAAGGCTTTTATATTTCCTTGTGCATCTAAATAGTTGTCATTAAGAAACTTTTGAATAGCCTGATCGTCATAAGTGTTTTGTACAGCTATATCTTCCGGTTCTACATACGTAGATTCATCACTATCACTCTTACAAGCCGCAAAACTCAGAGATCCTACAAGGATATATAAAAATATTTTTTTCATTTCAAAAAACTTTAATTACTTTACAAATAATATAACGGCAAAAGTAAAAAAAAATATGAGAATAGATAAATTTTTATGGAGTATTCGTTTCTATAAGACCAGAAGTATTGCTGCTGACGAGATAAAAAAGAATAGAGTTTCTATTGGAGGCTCCGTGGTGAAGTCTTCCAAAGAAGTGAAAGAAGGCGATGTGATTAAGATCCGTAAAAATCAAATCGATTATAAAATTAAGGTCATTCAGATCCCTAAAAGTAGGATCGGAGCTAAGCTGGTACCACTGCACATTAAAGATGTGACGGATAAGGAGCAATACGAACTTTTAAAACTTAGAAAGATGTCTCAGGACTATTACCGTATCAAAGGAGAGGGAAGGCCTACTAAAAAGGATAGAAGAGACATGGATGAGTATGTGGAAAACGATATTGCATCTGACTTCACCGATTGGGATGACTTTTTCGGTGAAAATGATGAAACTGACGGGGAAGAAGATTAAAATTTATAAATATAATTTTTCAATGATTTCATTAACGATATCTTCAGGCTCTCTATTATCGGTAGTTACATGATGCTGAGCTTTACTATAGAATTCATTTCTTTCAAATAAATGTTTAGCAATAAATTCAGGGAGATTTTCATCAGAGATATTGGCTATTAATGGTCTTTTTTCTTTTTGTTTTGAAAGTCTCTCTGATAAAGTGGCTACGGAGGTCCTGAGAAATATGGTTTTGGAATTGTGATTGATTATTTCCATATTGTTATAATAAACTGGAGTCCCTCCCCCAAGACTTAATATGATGTTTTGCTGGGCAGCAAGAACTTCTTCTAAAATCTCTCTTTCCAGCTTTCTGAAGTAGATTTCTCCCTTTTTTTCAAATATTTCAGGAATAGTTAATTTATTCCTTCTGGAAATCTCTTTGTCGAGATCAATTAATTCAAAATTTATTTTTTCGCTTAAAATTTTGGAAATGTGAGTTTTACCACTACCCATGTATCCGATCAGAGAAATAATCATAATATTTTTTTCAACAAATTTCCGAAAAAGTTTTGAGAAATTAAAAAAAGCCCTATCTTTGCACCACTTAAAACGAGAGACATTACGTAAGTAAAGTAAATCAGAATACAAGTGGCCGACCTGGTAGCTCAGCTGGTAGAGCAATACACTTTTAATGTATGGGTCCTGGGTTCGAATCCCAGCCAGGTCACAAGTTTACTGAAAAGTAAATTTTTTTCATATTAATATTTTGTGATTTGGTGTTTCAAAGGCTTCCCTAGGAGGCCTTTGATTTTTTATGTACAAATCTTGGTTTTAAGAATAAGGAATTGCATGATTTCAAAAAAGCGCTACTTAAAAGTAACGCTGTTATTTTAGAGAAAATACTGTTTTTTAATCCATGTGCATGTTATCAATCAATCTTACTCCATCTACGACCACTACAATAAACGCCCTGAAATTCCTGTCTTTATAAAAGAAATCAGTTTCTTTTAAGGTTTCTTCATCCGCAATAAGGAAATATTCCAGTTTCATTCCTCGCTGTTGGTCAAAAATATCACTTACTCTATCTTTTATTTCGGGAATAGTAATTATTCTGAACCAGTCATTAACTTTCTTTAGAGTCTGATAAATAATTTGAGATGCTTCTTTTCTGTCTTCGGATAATCTTTGATTTCTGGAGCTTAATGCTAAACCGCTTTCTGCTCTATAAATAGGAACTCCTTTTATTTTGATAGGTAATTTTTTCTTTTCTACCATTTTTTTGATAATGGCCAGCTGTTGATAGTCTTTTTCTCCAAAATAAGCATTATCGGGTTGTATCTGTCTGAAAAGCTCTTCCACCACAGTGCCTACGCCATCGAAATGTCCGGGTCTTGATTTTCCTTCCATTTCATTTTCCAGACCATCGAAATCATAATGCTGACTTTCTGCTTTCTCAGGGTAAATATCTGACACTTCTGGAATATAGACCGCATCTACTAATCCTGATTTTTCTAAAATTAAAATATCCCTTTCTATATTTCTGGGGTATTTTTCCAGATCTTCTGCATTGTTGAATTGGGTAGGATTCACGAATATTGAAGAAATAACAAGGTCATTTTCCTTTCTTGCAGCTTCATACAGGGAAAGATGACCGTCGTGCAGAGCACCCATAGTAGGGGCAAAACCTATTCTTTTTCCCATTTCTTTATTTCTTTCTATAAAATCCAGAAGATTTTTTTTGTTGTTTAGAACTTCCATAGTTTATTTTATCGCTATCCAAAAATAGTAAATATCACATAATAAAATGCAGTTTTAATAATTC
>NZ_JALAHD010000217.1 GCF_022712095.1 Chryseobacterium sp.
ATAGTTAATATTGTTTTTGAATTTATAAATGTATTTTATTTAACTGTAATATTTTATCGGAATCATTTTTGTATCATTTAATACCTAATCACAAAAAATCATATTATGAACACGAAAAGACTTTCCGACTCAATGGAAAAAGCATTGAGCGACCAGATGAACAAGGAAATTCATGCGGCTCATGTTTTTTTGTCCTACGGAATCTGGGCAGATGACAAAGGATATCAGGGGATTGCCAAGTTTTTGTACAGACATGCCCAGGAAGAACGTAATCATTCTATTAAATTTATGGAATATATTCTTAATAGAGGAGGAAAACCTAAATTAGAAGCTATTCCGGCACCTCTTCCCGATCCTGAATCTTTGACAGCCTGTTTTGATGGGATCTTTAAACATGAAGTAGATAATACCACTTCCATTTATCATTTGGTAGATAAGTCTATGGAGGAAAAAGATTGGGCTACCTGGAATTTTATGCAATGGTTCGTAAAAGAACAGATTGAAGAAGAAACATTAGCTCAGGATCTTATTGATAAATTAAAAATTGCAGGAGGAGACAGAGCTACGGATGAATCTTTATTCACTCTTGATAAAACATTAGCACAAGCACCCGATGAAGCTTCAATGGCTCAGGATGCTACGGGAGACAACCCATAAAATCATTAAAAATAAGCTATGAAAAATCTGTCGAAAAACCGGCAGGTTTTTTTGTTATGAAACTCGCTTCAAAATTACTATCTTTGCACGCTGAAAGTTGAGATATTCATTCTGAATGAAATGTAAACTTTCCCCTCACTATCTGATGGATAAAGGAAGTGAACTTAATTTTGAACATTAATCTTTGAATCTAACACTATGAAATGTGGAATTGTAGGCTTACCTAATGTTGGTAAATCAACCCTTTTTAACTGTTTAAGCAATGCAAAAGCTCAATCAGCTAACTATCCTTTCTGTACTATTGAACCTAATTTAGGAACAGTTTCAGTACCGGATCAGAGATTGTTCGAACTGGAAAAAATCGTAAAACCGGAAAGAGTTTTACCTGCCGTAGTGGAGATCGTAGATATTGCCGGTCTTGTAAAAGGAGCCAGTAAAGGAGAAGGATTAGGTAACCAGTTTCTTGCTAACATTCGTGAATGTGAAGCGATTATCCATGTTTTAAGATGTTTTGATAACGGAAATATTGTTCACGTAGAAGGATCAGTAGATCCTCTTAGAGATAAAGAGATTATTGATATTGAACTTCAGCTGAAAGACCTTGAAGCTGTTGGAAAAGCAGTAGAAAAAGCTAAGAAATTCATTAAGTCAGGAAAGAAAGAAGATATTCTTGCCTATGAAACACTTCAGAAACTTCAACAGTTTATTGAAGGCGGAAAGAACGCAAGAGAATTTCCTGTGGATGATTTAACAAGACCTATTATCGATGAGGTGATGTTATTGACTAAAAAACCGGTCCTATACGTTTGTAATGTAGATGAAAACTCTATTAAAAATGGAAATGAATGGATCGGAAAGATTGAAGAAATGGCTAAAAATGAAGGAGCAGAGGTGGTTGTTTTAGCGGCACAGATAGAAGCTGATATCAATGAACTGGAAACATTTGAAGAAAGAGAAATTTTCCTTGACGAATTAGGATTGAAAGAACCGGGAGTAAATCGTTTGATCAGAAAAGCTTATGATCTGTTGAAACTTCAGACCTATTTTACAGCAGGAGTAAAAGAAGTAAGAGCATGGACTATTGGACAAGGATGGACGGCACCTCAGGCAGCAGGAGTAATCCATACAGATTTTGAAAAAGGATTTATCCGTGCAGAAGTGATCAAATATAACGATTATATCACGTATGGATCAGAAGCTAAAGTAAAAGAAGCCGGAAAGCTTTCCGTGGAAGGAAAAGAATATATTGTTCAGGATGGGGACATTATGCATTTCCGATTCAACGTTTAAAAAAGAAAAATATATTAAAGTTAAATAGTTCAAAAAACACTTTCATGAATTTGGGGGTGTTTTTTGGTTTTATTACCTGACGGTTCATCGGAAAATGTTATTCAGAGTGTAATGCAATAAAGCGAAGAATCTCTCTTATGATATTTGTTTATACATATTAGAAATATGATAAAATACTTATCAAATTAGCTTCATAGAATCAATTCTCAATTGATAAAAACTTTAAACCTTAAAATAATATAATCATTATTTGAAATCTTTGCGTTAAAAAATATCTCACCTATCCCACAATAAAAATCAATTTGTACCTTTGAATTATACAAATCCATCGCCATGGAAAAAATAGCCCATGCTTCATTAGATGATTTCTACAGGGAAATGTCTGCCAAACTGGGAAAAGATATAGAAAGTATTTTCCCAAAAGGCCTTCATAAAGATATAGGTCACTTTAATGTATTTGATATTGCCCAAACAATTGAGAAAGTAAAAATGACCTCTGAAATGCCTTATAATAGGAGGAAATACTATAAGATAAGCCTTATCAGAGGGAAAAATAGGGCAGAGTATGCTGATAAGGTTATTTCCATAAAGCAGAATGCTTTATTGTTTGCGACACCTAAGGTTCCCTATCACTGGATTCCGGAAGAAGCCAATCAGGCAGGAAGCTTTTGTGTCTTTACAGAAGATTTTTTTATTAAAAATAAATCTCAGACTTCATTGGAAGATTTACCTATTTTCCAGCCCGGAAACTATCCTGTATTTGAAATAGATGATGCTTTGGCCAATGAAATTGAGGAGCTTTTTACAAAAATAAAAAAAGAGATCACTTCCGATTATATTTTTAAATATGATCTGATAAGAAACTATGTTCTAGAATTGATCCATTATGGTCAGAAACTTCAGCCTGCTACCAAATTGTCGACATCCAATGATGCATCACTGCGGGTTGTTTCCCTATTTATAGAGCTTCTGGAAAGACAGTTCCCTATCGAGTCTTCAGATCAGAGATTGCAGCTTAAGACTGCTAAAGACTACGCGGATAGACTGGCAGTGCATGTCAATTATTTGAATAAAAAATTAAAGGAAAGTACGGGAAAAACAACCACTGAATTAATTGCAGAGCGCCTCGTTCAGGAAGCAAAAATACTGCTCAAGCAAACCCAATGGAATGTTTCTGAAATATCCTACGCATTGGGCTTTGAAGAAATAGCCCATTTTTCCAATTTCTTCAAAAGGAAAACTTCCTTTACCCCCGTAGAATTTCGTTCCTGATTTGAATTTTGCAAATATAGGATTGATTGAAGCAAATAGTTCTTTTCCGGAATTACTGAAATTTGTATCATAAAATTTAAATAATAAAACAATGGATACGAAAACAAAAATTGCATTAGTAACAGGTGGGAGCCGTGGAATCGGTAGAAATACAGCCCTGAAAATCGCACAAAAAGGGATTGATGTTATTCTGACCTATAAAAGCGACAAAGAAGCTGCCGAAAAAGTAGTGGATGAAATAAAATCTTTGGGAAGAAAAGCTGCAGCTTTCCAGCTGGATACTACAAATATTAAAAGTTTTGAAGGTTTTGTGGAAGAAGTTGTGGTATACCTGAAAGAACATACTGAAAGTACTAACATTGACTACCTTGTCAATAATGCGGGAACGGCTTTGTATGCCCCTTTTGCAGAAACGACTGAGAACCAGCTTGATGAAATGTTCATGATTCATTATAAAGGAGTGTTTTTCCTCAGTCAGAAATTATTACCACATATTAATGATGGAGGAGGGATTATCAACGTGTCTTCAGGATTGGCAAGGTTTACCATTCCGGGATCTTCGGTATATGGTTCAATGAAATCAGCAGTGGAAACACTGACCCGTTATATGGCGAAGGAATTAGGATCAAGACAAATTAAAGTGAATGTAGTCGCTCCGGGTGCTGTAGAAACAGATTTTGGTGGAGGGCGTACGAGGGACAATAAAGAGGTTAATTCCTTTATTTCCGGTGTAACAGCCTTAGGAAGAGCTGGGTTACCTGAAGATATAGGCGGAGTCATAGCTTTTCTCTGTACTCAAGATGCAGCATGGATCAATGGACAGCGAATTGAAGTTTCAGGAGGGATGAATATTTAAAAAGCAAAAAGTAGCAGAATTTTATGCTACTTTTTTTATCTTTAATGATTATGGATTTTCAGTATTAGTTCAGAATCCTATATGCTTATGATTAAAGAATTTTTAGATCAGTTTCCCTATATTCTTTTAGGATTTGAAATTCTGTATTTCGGAGGGATTTTCTTTTTGGCAGCCAAAATCATCATGGATACTAAAAATACCAGTAAGACACTGGCATATCTTATGCTGATTATATTTTTGCCTATTGCAGGAATTATTATTTATTTCGTTTTCGGAGTTAATTATAGAAAAAATAGGTTTTATACTTTTAAAATTAAAAGAAATGAAAAAATATATAA
>NZ_JALAHD010000218.1 GCF_022712095.1 Chryseobacterium sp.
CTTTAATATTTATATGATCTCTTATCTCGGATTAAATAGATAATCCGGGATTTTTTTAGTGACAGCCATTAAAAAAATAAAAAGCAGAAATCGACCAAAAAAGAGTAAAGTAAAAGAATGTTGGTACAAAATAAAAAACAAAACTATAAGTATATTTTCAAAATAAGTCTTTCCAAGCAATCAGATCAATTTACAGAGAATAGATCAGAACGGAAATATAACCAATGTAACGGCAGATGCTAACGGTAACCCGCAGGATACACAATGCTCTTAATATTTTGAAATAACAATTATGAAAACAATATTCGCATTATTTGCTTTAACAATGAGTTTAATCACATGTAAAGCACAACAGGTTTACCCTTTAAATGCAGATTTTGATAAGGTTCCTGAGTATTCTTATTTAAAAGACCTTAATAATGAGCTTTCGCCTTATTTGGGGACTTACAAAGCCACTTATAACGGTAATGAAATTACTTTAGTTATTACCAAAGAAGATAAGAAACTGATAGAGTTAATCTCTAAGAAATATTATCAGGATGCCCTTATAGTGAAATACACCGTAAAGAATATGGCAACAGGAACTCTATTGGATGACAATCTAAATCCGACAGGTCCTGATAAAAAGGAAATTATTAGTATGGGGACAAATGCACTGGATAGCAATAGCCTTTCGTTAGGATATGACGGTACTACATGTGGCATAGGCTGGGGTAAAATAATATTAAAGAAAATCAATAATACTCAATTTACTTGGGATTACCGTCCCAATTCAAGTATTTTTAGTGGAAATGACTGCCCTGATAGCAAAAATATCAAAGTCTATCTTCTTGATACAGAAAACTTAATTTTTACAAAACAATAAACTTTAATATTTATATGATCTCTTATCTCGGATTAAATAGATAATCCGAGATTTTTATTTAATAAACAAGCCTAAAAAAATAAAAGACTTAGTTTTATTTTACCTTTTTTAGCACTAAATTTTACTGTTTTTGACATATATATTGACACTTTGTGATTTTTAAGTTTTTAATACATAATTGAATATGAACTGAAAAATAAGAATCCATAGGGTGCTTGTTTTTTATAAGGTCATGTTTTAGACGCAAGATTTAAAGATAAGAGCGTATAGTTTAAGATGAAAAAGGAATTCATCAATTTTATAAATTGATTTTATTAAGCCACTTTCATTAGCAACTATGTCGCTTTTCTTTACTCCTTAAAATTTTATATTCATAAAAATAAATCTTTGCGTTAAAAAATAATAGCTTCTACGATTCTTCGGAATGACATGAGCAAAATAATCTTTTCTTACT
The DNA here is from genome assembly GCF_022712095.1 of Chryseobacterium sp. Lineage (GTDB taxonomy): Bacteria > Bacteroidota > Bacteroidia > Flavobacteriales > Weeksellaceae > Chryseobacterium. Next base: position 1,320 of record NZ_JALAHD010000218.1, read on the forward strand.
ATTATAATGAGAAGTTTTTTAAGAATATTTATTACGTCATCATACAGTCTCCGTCTCCATCCTGATAATCAGGTTTGAAATTTTGAGGAAGATGTTCTGAAAGCTGGTGATGGAAAATGTATCTTCTTTCCAAATTGCGTTCATGTATTTTTGGAAAGATTTTAGATGCCGTTATTTTCTCATTGAGTTCAGTTTGGTAGCTGGACAGAGTAATTATTTTATGCTGTACAATGAAATAACTTAACAGGTTAATAAATGGTTCGAGATCTGACTTTGCAAAAAGGTAAGGAATTTTCAGATGTCCGTCCCTTACCAGTAATAGGGCGCAGGAGCTTAGCCTATTTTTTTCATCATAGATTTTGATCCAGAAATAGGTAAAGGCTTCGGAAAAGCTTGAAAACAGATAATTACTGTCTTTTTTACCTTCCAGTATCCATGGATTTTCTATGGCCCAGTTGATTTCTTTCTTTGTACGATAAGTACGGAATTGGGATATAAAATCAATACTGTTTGAATCTACTTTATCCAGAATCTCAAATTTAAATGAGGGTTTGGATATAAAGCAGTTCTTAACTTCAAGAGCTGAATTGAGGAGAGAATCCGTAATCCTGAGAACGGGTTTTAAAGGTTCTGTTTTAGGTTTCTTAGTGGGAAGGATCTGAGTGAAGTCCGTCCTGAAATAATATCTTTTCCCTATTTTAGGCTCCAGATATCGGAAAACTCCTGTTTTATTATACAAACCTTCTGCTTCAGGAGTGAACTCTGTAACGGCAATTTGTCCTTTATACACTTCAAATACTTTATGTAAAAGGGTCTGGGCAATTCTTTTTCCTCTAAACTGATCGCTGATAAATAGAGTGCTTAACCATGCATACCGGAAAATGGTTCCGTCAATATCAAAATAATCAGGCATACAACCAATATATCCGGCTAACTGATCATCATCAAAAGCAAGAACAAGTAAGATTTGATCGCTATCCGCTTTTGGATTTTGAATATGTGATACCGCTCTGTGCTCAGTAATAGGCAGAAAATCATACTGTCGGAAATCTCCGGATGAAATAAACTCCTGAAGTTCCTGTTTATTATATGTTTTAAGATGAATCATTTTCTTATGATTACGTTTTTATGGATCAGTTTTTTAAGTTTGAAATAAGCTATTTCTTTTTTAATAATCTTTTCAGCCTCTTCACCTGTTTCCATAGGAATGCGTTGGAAATTATTCTTTACACTGTCCCTTTTTATCCCTGCACTTCCAAAGCTGTAGCTGATTTCTGGATTTTTAAATAGTTCATGAAAAAATACCTGAGTTACTCCAAAATCGGTAAAGGGAAAAGCAAAAGCTTCTGATAAAAAATGATGCTTTTTTACATATTCATAGCTTTTAAAAGTAGTTTCCAATTGCTCGTTTAATGAAAGCTTATGGTATAAGGGATGATCCCAGCTGTGAGAAGATATTCCGAAACCTTTTGCTTTCAAATGGTTGAGCTGATTTAACGTCATATAAGGTGTATGTTCGGATAGGTAACTGCCAAAGTCCAGTCCGATAATTTCTGCTATAGAGTGTAATACCTTTTTCTGAGCATAGGGTAGTTGCAGAATTTTTTGTTCAATCGTTTCAATGGATGAATTACTGATCCCTAATACGGACTCCAAGACAGGTTTATTGTTTTGAATTTGTTTTGTATGATTAAGAATCAGGCTGGCTTTACAGCGGAACATCAGCTCCTGATTGTCTATAAAAGCCGGATTGATAAAGTTAATTGCATAAATTCCTTTTCTTTCTAAAACAGGAACTACAATATCATGGAATTCTCTGAAACCATCATCAAAGGTCAGTAAAGCAATCTTTTTCTTGGTTCTTAAATTTCCATTAATATAATCTTTAAAGTTATCCCAGTCCACAAACTGAAAATGTTGAGACATCACATCAAGGTCTTTTTCAAACTGCTTAGTATTTTTATAATCAATTATTTTATTGATATGAGGCAGGTGATCATCAGAAACACAATGATATACAGGAAGACAATAATCTAACGGGAAAGATTTTCCAAGAGCATCTTTCTCGAAACCGGCCAGTATATTCAGAAGTGTATTTTTGATCATGTTATCCTTTTCAGTTCTGCTTTCAGCAGTTATTTAGATATCATTCAGAGCTAAACTGTGATGCAGTATTTCTCAATTTACAACTCTCTGAAATGACAATTTTTCCATTAATTATACCTAAGTACAGAAATCTATAGCAAAAAAAAGAATCTATTTAAATTGAATTAACAAATTTAAATAGATTCTTAATATATCAATAAGAAAATTATTTTACAATTTTCATTTCATCAATAAGCCATTTGGAGTCGGCATATTTATCAATGATGAAAAGAATATATTTCGTATCCACCATAATGTTTCGGCTGAAACGTGGATCATAGTTAATGTCACTCATTGTTCCTTCCCACTGTCTGTCGAAGTTAAGACCTACCAGGTTTCCATAAGCGTCCAAAGCAGGACTTCCGGAATTTCCTCCCGTTGTATGGTTGGTTGCTGTAAACCCTACAGGTACGTCACCTGATTTATCTTTATAAACTCCATAATCTTTTTTGTTATATAGATCGATCAGCTTTTTAGGAACATCGAACTCATAATCTCCGGGAACATATTTTTCAATAACTCCCGCTAAGTGAGTCTGATAGCTGTAAGAAACGGCATCTCGGGGACTTGACCCTTTTACCTGTCCATAGGTCACACGAAGAGTAGAATTCGCATCCGGGAAGAATTTTCTGTTTTTATCCGTAGACATTTGCTGAGCCATATATTTCTTCTGTAAAGCATCAATCTTTTCCTGAAGAGACGTGAATTGAGGATCAGCTGTTTTCATATAGGTGTCTCTCATAGAAACATACAGTTGATAAACAGAATCTTTTTTCAATGCTTTGATGAGCTTGTCCTGATTGGAGAATGCTTTTTCGATATCAGAACTTAAAGAAGCTCCGTTCACAGCAGATCTTCCGGTAATAATTGAATTTTTAGACATATCCTCTATAGTAGATATGTTCTGGGCTTCATTTTTATATTTTTCAAATCCTGAAGGTAAAAACTGTGGTGCTGTTTTATTGGCATATAAAGCCAGTAATTTAGCGGTTACCTTGGCATCTAATTCAGGGCTGTAATTTTTATAGAAAGAAGTAAGTCTGTTTTTGAAGCTGGTAAGGCCTTTTTCATCCATTCTTCCTGCTTCTACAGCAGAAATATAGTTGTAATATAGATTAGCCAGAGTTAAAGTTTCAGCATTTCTGATTACTTCTGAATAATAAGCATTATTTAAAGCATAAGGAGCCTGATCATTGTAAAGCTTATTCAGCTGATCTATGGTAGATTTGATTTCATGATTTTTGGAAACCAGAGATCCTTCATACATTACTTTTTTCTCAACCGCATTAGATTTTTTTAATCCCTCAACTTCCCCGATCCATTTTTTCCAGTAGTTGGCTACAGAAGCATATTTTGAGGCATATTTAATACGGGTGGCATCATCAGCACGCATTTTCTCATCTAACGTTTTCAATGCTACTTCACGAACTGCAATTCTTGCCGGATCGATTTCTTTCATAATTTTTTCTACAGCGATAGCCGGAAGATATTCCGTAGTTCTACCCGGAAATCCGAATACAAAGGTAAAGTCATTTTCATTTTTGTCTTTGATGGAAACCGGAAGGTAATGTTTAGGTACGTAAGGCACATTGTCTTTAGAATATTCTGCAGGCTTATTATTCTTGTCTGCATATATTCTGAACATGGAGAAATCTCCCGTATGTCTCGGCCAAACCCAGTTATCCGTATCACTACCAAACTTTCCGATACTTTGAGGCGGAGCACCCACCAAACGGATGTCTTTATAAGTTTCAATCGTAAAAGCATAGTATTTATTTCCATAATACATAGGCTTTACAGAAATCGCCTGATAAGATTCTATTTTCTGGGAGTTTTTGTAAACCTCGATATTATTATCTATTTTTTTTGAAAGAGCAGGCTCTTCAAGATTATCCGTACCTTCTAAAATCTGATTCGTAACTTCCTTAATATCTACAATGAAATCTACTGTTACGCCTGGGTTAGGGAGTTCCTGACCCATATTTTTAGCCCAGAATCCGTTGGATAAAAGGTCGTTTTCCACAGTGGAGTGAGCCTGGATATTTCCATATCCGCAATGGTGGTTGGTTAATAATAACCCTTTAGGAGAGATAACTTCAGCGGTACATCCTCCGTTAAATTGTACTACAGCATCTTTAATACTTGCTTTTTGAGGATTAAAAATATCCTTTGCAGAGATTTTCATTCCTAAATCTTTCATTTCCTTTTCATTCAATTCTGTAGGAATCCACATTCCCCCATATTGTTGTGCAAAAGCCATGGTTGCTGGCAAAAGAAATACAGATAAAAGTATCTTTTTCGTCATAATCAAAAATTTTGCCCCAAGTTACAAAGAATAATAGGATTGTGGGTTATGATATTTAATAGAAAATTCATTTAAATGATTAATGTGATATTCATAGTTGGGTTTCTTTTAATATTTTGTATTTTAGACATTGTAATTAACCTATTTAACTTAAAAATCATATTTATGAAAAACAAAACATTATTTGTAGGAGCTTTGACTGTTATTTTTTTAACATCTTGCTCTAAAAAAGAGACGATTCCCTCAGAACCGATGATTAATAATGCAGATTCTACGGCTGTTCAGGTTCCTGCAGATTCGTTGACAACTGCTACGCCTGCCGATATGGCTCATACTTCACAAAACTCTTTAGACTGGAACGGAACTTATGAGGCAACGGTTCCCTGTGCAGACTGTCCGGGAATTAAGACTTCTCTAACTTTAAACAAAGACAATACTTTTAGCCTTACAGAAGAATATATCGACAGAAAAACGAAAGATACGGACAATGGAACTTTTGAGTGGGATTCTACGGGAAATATAATTACCCTTAACGGTAAAACTTCAAAATATAAATATAAAGTAGGAGAGAATAAACTTATTCAATTAGATCTGGAAGGTAAAGATATTGAAGGCCCTAATAAAGACCTCTATGTATTCAAGAAAAAATAGGATTGTGTTTTAAGATGCAATTATATTATCATCAAAAGGTTTCTCATTTCAAACAGGAATGAGAAATCTTGTTTTTAATTATAAACATAATAGATATTTATTTGAAAAAAGGAATTACGCCTCCTTTTTTGATGAGATTTAAGAAGCTGATTTAAAACTGATAAGCCAAGATTTTATCATCTTTCATTAAAAACTTAATCAAAGCTTCATGATTATTATTTTTTCCTGTAAGCCTCCAGGTGGTAGCTAAATTTCCAGGTGCGTACTGTTGCCTTACCATTAAGAATTTTAAATGATAATTCTCAAAGATTTCTTTACACCGTTCAATATCTTCAGCATTGGAGGTGGTAATCCTGTAATCCCTTATTTTATGATATCCGTCTATAAAACTTTGTAAATAAGATAAAAAACTGAGTATAATTATAACTAAAACAGTTCCCAGCAGCGATAAATACACATACCCTGACCCAACAGCCATTCCAATGGAAGCTGTAGCCCAAATGGTAGTAGCGGTGGTAATCCCATCAATTTTATTATCCCCTTTGAAGATGACACCTGCCCCGAGAAAACCTATACCGGTAATGATATTGGCAGCTAAACGATCCGGGTTGGCAACTCCTATTTTAACAGATAGGATAGTAAATAGGCAGGATCCAAAACACACTAAAATAAAAGTGCGTAATCCCGCTGATTTATTCCGATATTCTCTTTCAGCTCCTATGAGTAAGCCAAGGAGTACAGAAATGAAAATCAGTAATAACTCATTTTGAATGGAATGATCCTGTAAAAATTCCATGGATATAGTTTTAATTAAAAATAAAATTACGATAAAATTTTTACAGGATCAAAATTTAAATTTTGAAAACCTTTCGGTTAACTTTTCTTTATTGCTTTTCAATAAGATCCAGAAACTGCTGTTCATCCAATATTTCAATGGTTCCTATATCCTGGGCTTTTTTCAGCTTGCTTCCTGCTTTTTCCCCTACGACAAGAAAACTAAGATTTTTAGAAACTGCGGAAATATTTTTTCCGCCATGCTTTTCTACCATTTCCTCAGCCTGCTCACGTGTGAAAAGTGAAAGTTTGCCTGTGAAGAGGAATGTTTTTCCATCGAGGACGTTCGATAATACCTCATTGGTACTTTCTCCTTTTTCAAGCTGAACACCATAAGATTTCAAACGCTCCATCATCAGTATATTTTCTGAATTATTGAAAAACTCAACAATACTGTCTGCGATCTTTGTTCCGATATCTTCCACCTGGCAAAGTTCTTCTACTGTAGCAGCTTTTAATTCTTCAATAGTGGTAAAGTTTTTGACCAGCTTTTTTGCCACTGTCTCGCCTACATGTTTGATTCCTATCCCGTATAAAACTTTTTCAAAAGGAATGGTTTTCGATTTTTCAATTCCGTCCAGAATATTCTGGGCAGATTTTTCTGCCATTCTTTCTAACGGAAGAAGCTGGTCTTTAGTTAAAACATAGAAATCGGCGGCATTTTCAATCAGTTTTTCCCTGTAAAGCTGTTCAATGGTTTCACTTCCCAGATTTTCTATATTTAAAGCTTTTCTGGAAACATAGTGAATCATTCTGCCCACTACCTGTGGAGGACAGTGAAGTTCATTAGGACAGAAATGAATAGCCTGATCTTCAATTTTTACAAGCTCTGTACCACACTCGGGACAATGTTTGATATACTGTATTTCAGGATTTTCAAGAGCTCTTTTTTCGGTATTGACACCTACGATTTTAGGAATAATTTCACCACCTTTTTCTACATATACAAAGTCCTGTTCATGCAATCCCAGTTTTTTAATGATGTCTTCATTATGTAATGATGCACGTTTCACTATTGTTCCGGCTAAAAGTACAGGTTTCAGATTGGCAACTGGAGTAATGGCACCAGTTCTTCCTACCTGATAAGAAACACTTAATAATTCAGTTTCCACTTTTTCAGCTTTGAATTTATAAGCCATGGCCCATCGTGGAGACTTAGCGGTATAACCCAGCTGTCTTTGTTGTTTTAAAGAATTGACTTTTAAAACGATTCCGTCAATTTCAAAAGGAAGATTATGTCTTTCTTCATCCCAGAAACTGATAAATTCCTTTACTTCATCCAGGGTTTTACAAAGTTTGGCCTGCTGTGAAATTTTAAACCCCCATGCTTTTGCTTTTTCTAATACTTCCCAATGTGTTTCTGCCGGAAATTCTTCTGAAACATATTGATATAATACGGAAGATAGTCCTCTTTTTCGTACTTCACCGCTATCCTGCATTTTCAAACTTCCGCTGGCCGTATTTCTTGGATTCATGAACGGGTCCAATCCTTCTTCTTCCCGGAGCTTATTGATCTTATCGAAATTTTTTCTCGTTAAATAAATCTCTCCACGCATGAAAAATTGAGGAGGATAATCTCCCTTTAAAGTTAAGGGAACATCAGAAATCGTACGGACATTCGAAGTAATTTCGTCTCCCTGGAATCCGTCTCCGCGGGTAACTGCCTGAACCAGTTTTCCATTTTCATACAGAATGGAAATAGAAGCACCGTCATATTTTAGCTCAGCTACGAATTCTACCGGCTCATCAATGGTTTTGATAATTCTTTTCTCCCAGTCTTCCAGATCATCAAAATCGTAGGAGTTGTCCAGAGAATACATTCGGAATTTATGCTGAATAGTAGGGAAGTTCTTTGTAATTCCTCCACCTACACGTACGGTCGGAGAGTTTTCATCATAAAATTCAGGATACTGAGCTTCCAGCTCCTGAAGTTCTTTTAATTTTTGGTCAAACTCAAAATCTGTAATAGTAGCTTCGTCAAGCTGATAATAATTATAGTTATGCTGATGCAGTTCCTCTCTTAGTTTCTCTATCTTCTGTTGAATATTATCTGACATTGATATTCTTTATTTTGACAAAAATAATTAAAGTAAAAGGATTGAAAAAGAAATAAGCTTACTAAATGTTAAGTAAGATTAATATTCTATAATGGGATTTAAATATTTGATTATCTGTGTCTTGTGTATTTTTGTTGATGATTATTTAACATATTGTTATTGTTTAATTGAAAAAACGTTAAAGATTTCTTAAATAGCTAAGCTCTTCAGACCTGATACATTTGCATTTATCTAAAATTAAGGGATGACAAAAGTAAAAATTGTACTAGGCTTATTATTCTTAGGGCTTGGAACCATTGCATATGGGCAAACCACTCAGGCTTCTATTACAGGAAAAGTGACGGGAAACAGCAGTTCTCCTCAGGAAAAAGTAAAAGTAACCATTGTGAATGAGTCAACGGGTTTCAAAACAGAAACAGAAACCAATTCAAAAGGAGAATATATTTTTAAAGAAATTCCACTTGGAGGCCCTTATACGGTCATCATCAATGATGAAAAAAAAGGGGGGTATAATGTTAACTTCGGAGATCAGGTAACTGTTAATATGAATCTGGGAGATAACAAGGAAAAACTGATTGAAGGGGTTGTAGTCAACGGTAGCTTAAAAAATAAAATAGGAAACTTAGGGGCTGCAACAGCGATCTCTGCTAAAAATATTGGGATATTACCAGTTAACGGGAGAAATTTCACTAATCTTACAGAGCTTTCCCCTTTGAGTGGAAAAGGCGGGAATTTATCAGGGCAGTTAGGATCTTCAACTAATTTTACGATTGATGGGATGACGGCTAAGAATCCAACTTCTGCGGGGTCTACTACCAGCCGAAGCGGTGCTCCTTATTCTATTTCTATAGAAGCAGTCCGTGAATTTAAAATTACAACCAATCAATATGATGTTACCTTAGGGAGAAGTGGAGGAGGAACTGTAAGTGCGGTGACCAAATCCGGAACAAATAAATTTACAGGAAGTGTTTTCGAATACCTGAGAACAGGTTGGTTATCCAGTAAATATGATATCAGGGGAAATAAAAGAGTCAATGATTTCTCTACTTCCCAATTTGGGTTCTCACTGGGAGGTCCGATCATTAAAAATAAATTACACTTCTTTGCAGCATGGGATCATCAGTTGGATTCAAGACCATTGATCATCGCTGATGTACAGACCAGAGAAGACGCGTTACGATTTAATGTGACTAATGAAACTCTCAATCAGGTGCTGGATATTGCAAGAGCCAAATATGGTGTAGGAAATACCCCTCAGTTTGGAAGTTTTGATAAAGTAAGAAATTCGGATGCCGGATTCTTACGTTTGGACTGGCAGATTAATCCAAAGCATTTGTTAACGTTAAGAAATAACTTTACGTATGATATGAATAAAAATGGTCTTGTAGATAACACAGCGATCAATTTCTTCGAATCTTACGGAAATGATAAAAATCTGGATAATAGTTTGTTATTAACATTGAGATCTAATCTTAAACCCAATCTTACCAATGAATTAAAAGTACAGTATTTATATACTTTTCAGGATAGTTATCAGAACAATGAATTGGGTAAACCGGTTCCCAGAGCAATTGTAGAACGTGTACCTTCCACAATAGACGGCAATAATCTGGCAACAAATATTCAGATCGGAGGGCACCGTTTTGGTCAGGAAAGTTTTAGAAATAATGTATTTCAGATTGTCAACAACCTGTATTATAATACGGATAAAATTAAATATACATATGGAGCAGATTTAATGTACACAACTTCTAAATCTGTGTATGGAAGTGAGGTGAACGGTAGATTTCAGTTTTTAGGAATTGACAATTTTAATAACCTGACACCTTACAGGTTCTATAGGGAAGTTCCGTTGGTAGATGATCCGTCGGTAAGATCCAATATCTGGAATATCGGAGTGTATGGGCAGCTTCAGGCTAAAATTGCAAGAGGTCTGGATTTGATGGCCGGCTTAAGATTTGATTACGGAGGCTATCCGAAGGCGGAATTCAATCAAAAGCTGTATGATGAAATGGGAATCAGAACGGATAATAAAATTAAATCCTTTGTAATACAGCCAAGGTTCCAGTTTGACTGGAATATCAATGAAGAAAACAAAGACTTTCTTAAATTCGGTGCAGGAATCTTCTCTTCCGATATCAATAACTATATGATCATTAACAATCTGGTTTTTGATGGGAATCACTTGGCAACAGTGGATGTGAATCCTACGGCGATTGGATTGACACCGGATTTTGCAAGTTATAGAAATGATTACGGAACTGTTCCTACACTTTCTCAATATCAGTTGCCCACGATCAATTACACAGGAGAGGATGCTAAAATACCAATCGTATATAAAGCTAATATCTCTTATACTCACTTCTTTAATGAGAGATTCAGGGCTGGGATTGCAGGATATATGGCATTAGGAAGAAATAATTATTTCTATTATGACAGGAATATGGTTTCCTCTCCATATTTTACGTTGGATAATGAGGGAGGAAGAGGGGTTTTTGTTCCGGCTTCCACCATCAATGCTAACGGTACTTTGGATTGGAAGGCAGGAAGAATTAATCAGAATTTCGGAAGAGTATTGGAGCTGGTAAGTGATGGAAAAGTTAATCAGTTTTCCTTTGTACTGGACACAAGCTACCGTTATTATAAAGACGGAGAAATTACAGCAAGTTATACATGGTCAGATATTAAAGATAATACTTCTTATAATGGAAATGTAGCTAACTCTTCTACTTTATCAACACCGGTTCAGAGTGATCCTAGAAATCTGGCTATGAGCTATTCTGATAATCAGTTCCGTAATAAAATCGTATTGTATGGTAACTCACCTACCTTTGCCGGATTTACCGTAGGGATCAGATATTCTGGAATTGGAGGGACCCGGTTTTCAGTACTGGCCGGAGGTAATATCAATGGAGATTTCGTAGATTCTAATGACCTTGCTTATATATTTCCTAACCTGACACAATCATTATTGAGTGATCCGGAAGTAGGGAAAGCGTTGAAAAACTATATAACAGATTATAACAATCAGATTGCTGAACGTAATGGTGGTAAAAACGGATTCTTCGGAGTTTGGGACGTCCGTGTGGCAAAGAAGCTGAAGTTTGAGAAGGTAGGGGCTTTTGAACTTTCCCTGGATATATTCAATGTAGCAAATATGCTGAATAAAAAATGGGGTGTTAATAAATCTTACGGAAATATGGCCTTGTATAGAATCACAGGATTCAATGCTGAAACCAGGCAATTTGAATATGCTAAAAATACGAGCGGTTTAGAACCTCTGTCAGGAAATCCTTTTCAGGTTCAGTTAGGAGCGAAATATACTTTCTAAATTAATATTATTTTTATGTAGAAGTCTTTATTTACTTTTACAATTATTAAATGTTTTACTATATATGAAAAATCTTATCTTAGGGTTAGTAGTTTTAAGCACAGTAGCAATGAAAGCACAAACCCAGATCATCGCCCACAGAGGGTATTGGCAGACGCAGCCTCCTACTACGGAGAATTCTATAAAATCATTAGAAAATGCTCAGAAATTGAAAATTTACGGATCGGAATTCGATGTAAGAATGACAAAAGATGGAGTTTTAGTTATCAATCATGACGAACACCATGGGAAAATGGAGATTTCCAATACCAATTTCAAAGATTTGGAAAAACTTAAATTATCCAATGGAGAAAATTTTCCTACTTTAAAAGATTACTTAAAACAGGGAAAGAAAGATCCTTCAGTTAAGCTGATCGTGGAAATCAAGCCGCTTGACTCCAAAGAGAAAGAAAATGAATTGGTACAGAAGACCCTTAAAATGATAAAAGATATGAAGCTGGAATCTCAAAGTGAATTCATTTCTTTTAGTTTGAATATATGTAAAGAGATTAAAAGACTTGAGCCTAAGTTCAAGGTTCAGTATTTGAATGGCGAATTATCTCCTCAGCAGATTAAAAACGAAGGACTTGATGGTTTGGATTACCATTACAGTGTCTTCGAGAAAAATCCAACTTGGATAGCAGAAGCAAAAACATTAGGATTAATTACCAACTCATGGACAGTAAACGACCCTGCAGTTTTTGAACAATTAAGAAATCAAGGAATAGGGTTCATTACTACCAATGCTCCGGATCAGTTCAAAAAATAAATGATCTTATTTAAATATTTTACGGCCATATCACTTGATATGGCTTTTTTGTTTTTATGAAGGAAAGGTTATTTAATAAGGAAAAAACCAATTAATCTATGAAAATATTATTTGAGCAAACGTTAATAATACTTAAACTTATAATATTATGTTAATCATGATTTTGTGTGGTATTGTTAAAGATAATTAATATATGGTTTAATTTTTATTTAATAAATGTTAAAATAGTGTTAATGATATAGCTATAATGAGTTTTTAATTTTGCGCAAATCAAAAAGCATATGCGAAAAGAGAAACAAAAGCTATTATTGATGTTGCTGGGATTAGTAAGTGTCAACCTGATAGCTCAGCAAAAAGCTAAAAAAGACACTATTAAAAACATTGATGAAGTAGTGGTAACAGCCTTGGGTATTAAAAGACAGGATAAAGCCTTGGGGTATGTGGCAGAAAAAGTAGGTTCGGAAACATTTGAGGAAACTCAAAATAACAATTGGGCACAATCTATGGAAGGAAAGGTGGCTGGTCTTAAAGTTCAGACTGCCGGAGCAGGTCCGTTAGGAACTTCCAGAATTACTCTCAGAGGTGAAAAGTCCATTATGATGGATAATAACTATGCCCTTATTGTGGTGGATGGAGTTCCCTTAAGTAATTCTACTACAGGAACAGGAACAGCAGCATATGGAGCCGGTTCCGGCGGAGATGTTCCCGTAGACCTTGGAAACGGTCTTAATAGTATAAATCCCGATGATATAGAATCGGTAACCGTTTTGAAAGGAGCTTCCGCTGCGGCATTGTACGGATCCCGTGCTGCCAACGGAGCTTTAATGATTACCACAAAATCAGGGAAAAGTAAAAATGGTAAATTACAGGTTACCCTTAATTCGTATTCAAGTTTCGATACTGTTTTAAAATGGCCGGACTGGCAGTATGAATATGGGCAGGGAACTTTAGCCAAGAACTCTGCAGGGGAGTTCTACTATTCTTACGGAGCTTCTGCAGACGGTGTAAGTACGGGAGGGACGAGTAGTGCTTTCGGTCCTAAGTTCGACGGGCAATATTATTTCCAGTATGATCCTACTGTGGAAGGACAAAGTCCCGAAAGACAATTATGGAGACCCTACAAAGATAATATCAAAGGCTTCTGGAGAACAGGTTCTACTTATTCCAACAGTGTTTCTGTTGAAAGTTCCAATGAAAAAACAAATTTCAGAACTTCTCTTACCTATCTTAATAATGAATGGATGATGCCGAATACAGGTTTTGACCGTTTCAATTTTACTGCATCATTCTCTCATCAGCTTACCAAAAAATTTAAGATTTCTACCAAATTTACTTATAATCAGACTAAGAGTGATAATCTTCCTGCAACAGGATATAATAATCAATCCATTTCTTATTTCATGATTTTCCAGAATCCTAATGTGGATCTGGCATGGTACAAACCGATTTGGAAAAGTGGACAGGATCAGGTAGACCAGATCCACCCTTTCAGCTCCTACATCGACAATCCTTACCTTATTGCGAATGAAATGCTGAATGGAGTGAACAAAAAGATGATCATGGGAAATATTACCGCAGATTATCAGTTCAATAAAAATTTCAGCTTAATGCTGAGGTCGGGAATAGAGTTTCTAAATGAAAAAAGAACAACAAAGAGACCTTGGAGTTCGGCCAATTACCTGAAAGGATATTACAGGGAACAGTATATTACCAATCAGGAATATAATAATGACCTTTTATTCACCTACAAAGCGGATTTTAATAAATTCACCCTTTCTGCTTCTGCCGGGGGAAGTATCCGTTACAATGAATATGTTATGAATGATTATCAGGCTGTAGGGTTGAAAACCGCAGGAGAATACAGTCTGGTAAACGCACTTTCTCTTACTCCGAAAGTACCTGTTCCGAGGGATGAGCAGGTAGATAGTATGTATGGATTGGTAACATTGGGATATGACAACAAGATATTTGTGGATGTCACAGGAAGGAATGACTGGAGTTCTACGCTTCCGAAAGCCAACCGTTCCTTCTTCTATCCTTCAATAAGTACAAGCTTTATTCTTTCAGATATTTTCGGTATTAAGAATAATACCATGAATTATTGGAAATTAAGGGCTTCATGGGCAAAGGTAGGAATAGACGGATCACCTTATCAGCTTGATAATTACTACAGTACAAGCGATATTCCGGGAAGTGTGATTTCTCCCAATATTTACAATAATCCCAATCTGAAACCTGAAAAAAATACCAATATAGAAGGTGGGATGGATTTCGGATTATTTAAAAATAAACTGAACTTTAACCTGACGGTTTATCAGAACATAAGTGAAAACCAGATTATACCGGTGTCACTTCCTTATGAAAGCGGATATTCCTCAAGAATTATTAATGCAGGTAAAATCAGGAACCGAGGCGTTGAATTAAGTGCCGATTGGTTTCCGATCCGCAATAAGATCTTCTCATGGAAAATAGGCGCAAACTGGTCCACCAATGAAAACCGGGTAATGACAGTTCCTGAAGGATTTGACGGGATTATTTCCAACGTAGGAGGTGTAGTGTATTATAAAGCGGTGATAGGAGGTTCACTAGGAGATTTATATGGATTTAAACTTTTGAGGAATGAAGCAGGGCAGGTAATCTATGATGAAAACGGTTTGCCAGCAAGACCGGCAGAAATAGAAAAAGTAGGAAATGCCTTTCCAAAATGGAGAGCAGGATTACAGAATGACTTTAAGATCAAGAATTTTACCATTAGTTTCTCTTTTGATGGACAATATGGTGGTGTTGCTTATTCTCAATCTCATCATAAAATGTCTGAGCAAGGAAAGCTGAAATCTACACTTCCGGGAAGAGAAAACGGAGGTATGATTGTAGGAGAAGGTGTAGTAGTAGCTGCTGACGGCTCATATGTTCCTAATACCAAAGCTGTAACTGTTTCCTCTTACTATG
Organism: Chryseobacterium sp.; assembly: GCF_022712095.1. Classification (GTDB taxonomy): domain Bacteria; phylum Bacteroidota; class Bacteroidia; order Flavobacteriales; family Weeksellaceae; genus Chryseobacterium. The sequence continues at coordinate 16,400 of NZ_JALAHD010000218.1, forward strand.
CGGATTATTACAGAAGAGCCAATGTAGAAACCAATAGCTTTAGTACGGACTTTATTAAGCTGAGGGATGCCAGAATTGCCTATTCTTTTTCAAAAGATGTTATCAGGCCTTTAGGGCTTGAAGATCTTACCCTGGCAATATTTGGGAAAAACCTTTGGATGTGGACCAAGTTTCCATTATTTGATCCTGAAGTGGCAACCCTTGATAACGCCACTATCACACCAGGGGTAGAAATGGGGCAGCTTCCGACAGCGAGAACAGTGGGTTTTCAGTTAAATGTTAAATTTTAATTCGTAAAAAATGAAAAGAACAATTATATATCTTACGTTCACAGCTTCACTTTTAATCATCAATTCCTGTGAAAGAAGCTTTGAAGAAATCAATACAGATACCAGTAAAATTATTAATCCGTCTGTGGGAAGTCTCCTTGCTCCGGTTCAGTATGAAATGGGAAGTTATAGTTACAACAGGGCGAATGATTACACATTTGACGTCATGCAGACTGCTTTGGATTTTCCCAATGAAGGAAATACCTATAGCAGGTATTATCTTACCGAAGGAAGTGGCAGCGGGTTGTGGAATACTTCATACAGATGGCTCAAACAGGTGAATGATCTTAGAAAATATGCAGAAAAAGAACAGAATAATAATTATCTCGCTATATCAATGGTTTTGAATGCATGGATCTATGCTAATCTTACTGATTCATTCGGAGATATTCCCTTTTCTGAGGCAGTGAAAATAGATGAAGGAATTACGACTCCTAAATTTGATAAACAAAAAGATATTTATATAAAACTTTTAAATGATTTAAAAGAAGCTAATTCTCTATTTGATACGACAAAAACACTTACCGAAACTGATCTTTTTTATAATGCGAATGGCAATACTGCAGGGATTCTGTCCTGGAAAAAATTCTGTAATTCATTATCATTGAGGTTATTGACGAGAATATTGAAGAGGAATGGAGAAGTCAATGTAAATGAAAGAATTCAGGAGATTGTTAATGATCCCACCACTTATCCTCTTTTCCAAAGTAATGAAGACAGTGCAGTATTGGCTCTTTCTGGAGTATCCCCTTATCTGCCGCCTATTGCAAGGCCTCAGGATTTTACTTCTTATAGGGCTGCAGGAGAGTTTTTTGTAGAAACGATGAAAAATAATAATGATCCTCGGATGAGTCTGTTTTTTACACAGGCCAAAGATTTGGTAACCAATCAGAATATAGGGTATAAGGGAGCACCTTCAGGATATGCATTGGGTACATCTTTCACCTATCAGCCATCCAATATGAATCAAAACCTGGCGAAAGCGCCTCTGAAAGTTTTGATTATGACCTATTCCGAAGTTCAGTTTATTCTTGCAGAGCTTGCATATAGAGGAATCATAGGAGGAAGTGCCCAAACCTATTACGAAACGGGAGTCAAAAAGATTATCGAACAATGGGGAAGTACGGTTCCTGCAGATTACTTTGCTAATCCTAATGTAGCTTATAACAATACACTGGAAAGAATCATGCTCCAGAAATATATATCCCTGTTTTTTGTAGATCAGCAGCAGTGGTATGAATTCAGAAGGACAGGATTTCCGGTACTGCCAGATAACGGAGGCTTGTTAAATAATGCTCAGATGCCGGTAAGGTTTATGTATCCTACGACAACAAAAGTGATGAATACAGCTAACTACAACGCTGCTGTACAGTCCATGGGAGGCGATAATATTAATATTAAAATGTGGTGGAATCAATAATAAACAACTAAAATCAGATTATAAAATGAATATAAAATTTTTAATGCCTTGCCTGTTAATTTCAGCAATGGCGTTTTCTCAGACTTCAGTTTCAGGGTATGTATTTGAGGATACCAATAAAAACCAGCAAAAAGAAAACCGTGAAAAAGGAATAGAAGGTGTTCCGGTATCCAATGGTGTACAGGTAGTAATGACAGATAAAAACGGAAGATACAGCTTACCTGTTCAGGAACATCAGACTGTTTTTGTAATTAAACCTTCGGGTTATCAGGTAGCTTTAAATGATAATAATTTACCCCAATTTTATCGCCATCATAAACCTAACGGTTCTCCTTCAGATTTTAAGTATAAAGGAGTGGCGCCTACGGGAGAACTTCCGAAGGAACTTAATTTTGCCCTATATAAGCAGCAGGAAAATAAAAATTTTGATATTCTTGTTTTTGGTGATCCGCAGCCTTATACAGAAAAAGAATTGGATTATTTCAGAAGAGGAATTATCAATGAAGTAAAAAATACTAAAAAAAATACGGTTTTCGGAATTACGCTTGGGGATCTGGTAGGAGATAATCTGAGTTTGCAGAAACCTTATGCAGATGTAATGAAAACAGTCGGATTGCCTTGGTATAATGTAATGGGAAATCATGATATGAATTATGATGCTAAAGAAGATCGGTTTTCAGATGAAACTTTTGAATCTAACTTCGGACCAGCTAATTATTCATTCAATTATGGAAATGTGCACTTCATTATTTTAGATGATATATTATATCCTGATCCCAGAGATGGGAAGGGGTATTGGGGAGGTTTCCGTGAAGATCAGCTGAAATTTGTTGAAAATGATTTAAAATGGGTAGATAAAAATAAGCTTATTGTCATTTCATTCCATATACCATTAGCTCATCAGGATGAAGATAATTTTAGAAATGCAGACCGTCAGAAACTGTTTGATTTACTGAATCCATTTCCAAATACTTTGATGCTATCAGCTCATACTCATATTCAGCAACAGATATTCTATGGAAAAAAAGAAGGCTGGAATGGGATGAAAGACTTACATGAATATAATGTGGGAACTACCTGTGGAGACTGGTATTCCGGAACACCTGATGAAGATGGACTGCCGACTTCTACGATGAGGGACGGAACTTCAAAAGGATACTCATTCATCAGTTTTACAGATAATCAATATAAAGTGAAGTATAAAACCGCAGGAAAACCTGAAGATTATCAGATTAAATTATTTGTTCCCCAAGTAATTCCTTTCCCTTCAAAAACTTCAGCGAAGATTTTGGCTAATTTCTTTATGGGAAGCCGGAAAGATAAAGTGGAGTACAGAATAGATAACGGAGCATGGGAAGAAATGCAGTATGATGAAAGTATTGATCCTAATTTTGCACTATCGGTTTTCAAATGGGATACCACTCAAAATCTTTTTCCTGGAAGAAGACCTTCCAGTCCCGAAAATTCAAAACATATCTGGGCGGCGGGATTCCCTAAGAAATTGAGTTTGGGAAAACATAAAGTAGAAGTCAAAGCTAATGATATGTACGGAAATGAATTCCTAACCTCAGAAAACTTTGAGGTGAAAGAGCCCATTCTTATTCCCTGAATTTATTTTTTTATACTATATTTCACTTGTTATGAAACCGATTTTTATAAGTCGGTTTCATCATAAATATTAATATATAATTATATCTCTTTTGTGCTAAGGTTTTGTAAATTTGTAAGAAAGTACAATAAAATGGATATTAAAGGAAAAAATGCAATTGTAACCGGAGGAGGAAGAGGATTAGGTAAAGCAGTCGCTCTGGCCCTGGCTAATGAAGGTGTAAATGTAGGAATTACCGGAAGAAATGAAGAAAACCTGAAGAATACGGTTGAGGAAATAAAAAAAGCCGGAGTAAATGCAGCTTATGCTGTTTTCAGTGTAGATAATGAGTCAGAGGTAAAAGCGGGAGTAGAATCTTTAGCAAAACAGCTTGGAGGAATTGATATTCTAATAAATAATGCTGGAATCGGAGATTTCGGAAGCATAGAAGAAATGTCGTCCGAGACTTGGGAACAAGTGATAAAAACCAATCTTTTTGGGGTATATTATGCAGCGAAAGCAGTATATCCGTTCCTGAAAGAAAGGGGAGAAGGTGATATCGTAAACGTAGCATCTACAGCAGGTCTGAAAGGAGGAGGAAATATGTCGGCTTATGCAGCTTCTAAGGCAGCGGTCATTTCTCTGTCCCAATCTATGATGGCAGAATGGAGAAAGCAGAATATTCGTGTGATTACTCTTACGCCAAGTACTATCGCTTCTGATATGAGTATTCAGGGAGGTTTAACAGATGGAAACCCTGATAAAGTAGTTCAGCCGGAAGACTTTGCGGAATGGGTGAGAGATATATTGAAAATGAACAGAAGAGCATTGATTGCTAATGGTTCTATTTTTTCAACAAATCCATAATACAGAGATATTCAACCAAAATATTTTGAAAACAGGTTCAAGCCTGTTTTTTTTATTTTTATAAATAATTTTTGATCTTCATTTTACTCCAAGTATTAGGGCGAAAAATATACCATATTTTCATTAACAATTTTGAGATTTTTGAAACCGAATCAAATTATTTCCTCTTTGGAAAGATCAATCCTTTTTCTTTTATAACCCTAAATCGGAAAACTAATTTTATTTTTGTATCAAATTAGTCACATGCAAAATTATTTAGAATTCAACTTTAAGATTTCCCCTCTTCAACCATGGAATGAAATTCTGATGGCAGAACTTATTCAGATTGGATTTGACAGTTTTACGGAAGAGATAGAGGGTATTTTAGGATACATACAGAAGGATTTATTCAATGAAGATGAATTGAAATCCCTTTCTATCTTTGAAAATGAAAATGTAAAAATTGAATATTCTTTTCAGGAAATGCCCAATATCAATTGGAATGAAGAATGGGAAAAGAATTTTTCACCGATTAATATTGATGATAAAGTCTTGATCAGAGCTGAATTCCATGAATCTGTTCCCGGCATGCATGAGATCATTATTCAGCCTAAAATGTCCTTCGGAACAGGGCATCATCCGACAACACATCTTATGATTCAGCAGATGATGGAAATGGATTTAAAAGATAAGAAAATACTGGATATGGGATGCGGAACTTCCGTATTGGCAATTTATGCAAAGCAACAAGGTGCCGGTAATGTTACTGCCATAGATATTGATGAATGGTCAGTTGAAAATTCCAAAGAGAATGCAGTGAGAAATGGAGTAGAGCTACATATAGAATTAGGTACGGCTGAAAATTTAGGAAAAGAAAATTTCGATATTATTCTGGCTAATATTAACCGTAATATTTTGATTTCTGACATTCCCACCTATGTTTCGGTTTTAAATGATGGTGGACAGTTATTACTTTCCGGACTGTGCTTCTTTGATGTAGATGATATTCTCGAAGTATGTAAGGAAAACAAACTGGAATTGAAAAAACAAATCCAGCGTGAAGAATGGGTAAGCCTGTTGCTTGAAAAATAATTATTTAAAAAACACCAATATGAAATCACTGTTTGCTCTCCTGTTTTTGTTCTCTCTGCAGTTGTTTTCTGCCCAGGAAGAAGAATCTGTTTATGCTGATGGAGTCTTTCAGTTTGAAGAAAATAAAACTCAGAAGGTTTTTACAGATGGGACAAGAGTACGACAGAATCCTGATCTTAATTCTCCTATTGTGGATTCTTTACCAACTAATCAGCAGATCATTATTCTTAAAAAAGATGAAACGATTCTGAAGCTGGGACAAAGACGTGCGAACTGGTATAAAGTTTCTTATCAGATAGGAGATCGAAACTCTGAAGGATATATATGGGGAGGGAACCTCTGTATAGGATATAGAAATAAGGACGGATATGATTTTCTTTTTGGAATATCAAAAACAGTTAGTAGAAAAGATCCTAAGTTTAATGAAAGGTATGAGCAAAATATTGCATGTATAAAAATGATGGAAGGAAATAATTTAATAGGTGAAGTAACATTTAATACGGGAAGAAATGAAGAATTAAGCTTTACAACATTTACGATTGAAAGTGGGCATAGACTTAAAAATATTGATTTTACTTTAAAAGCTAGTGTGGGTGGAGAAGCCTGTGGTATTGCCTCTTATAGTCAATATATATTGGTTGGAAATAAAAAAATGATTGCTCTTCCCCAGTTAACAAATGTAGGAGATGCAGATATTTTCTATCATAGTGAAGAATTTATTTTTCCCAATGATAAAGGAGGAATTGCCAATGCTTTTATTTTCAAAATGGAGGAAATGGAAAAAGATGAGGTAACGGAGAAAGAAAAAATAAAAAGGGCTTCCAAAACTTATCTATGGAACGGAAGCTCTTATAAGGTGAAATGAAAATTTATAATGGGAATTGTAAGTTAAATACAGTTCTCTTTTATAATACATTTTATTAGTTGTTATTTATCGGATGCTGATTGCCTGAAGTCCAGCCTTGCTGCTTGAAGTGGGTATTGATGGGGATTGGTATAGAAGAGGCTGAAGGAATAAGGCTTTGATTGTTGCTGCCGGAACTGCTGCTTTCACTATCATCATTTTTTGCCATTAAAAGACGATAATCAATGCTTATAACGGTAATTCCTTCATCTGTGAGTCTGTGATAGTGTACCTTGTCTCTGCTACCCCAGCAAAACCTCCGCCCAAAACAAAAATAAGATAAGGTTGAATTTTATTTCCACCCTACTTAATTGCATTACCTCTATTCGTAAAATATCTTTCCTTTAATGGCATAAGTGAACGTTTGTTTTGATACGTCAGGAGATAGGGAAGTTTGAGCTTGAACATTTTTCCGACTAAAAACACATAAAGAAACTTAGAAAATATAAATTTTTCTTTTTCATATTAATTAGGACTAGAGATCTACGATAATAGATGTGTGGTAGTATAAAAGTAAATATAATTAGGATGATTAAGGTGAAGAGAGAATGATTGTAAAAGTCGGGGCGGCAGGATTCGAACCTGCGACCTCCTGGTCCCAAACCAGGCGCGATGACCGGACTACGCTACGCCCCGAAAATATAAATGATCTCCATTTTGAGGATGCAAATATAGAAAACAGTTTTGTTATTTGAAATAGAAAGGAAGTATTTTTAAGCGACTGTTTAATCTTTTCTTATGATTAGTATCACAAAAGTTATGACACAAAGTTCCTTGTTTGTAAATATTGTGAAATTATTTTCATTACTGATGTTTTTACCCTCTTTTTAAAGAAGGCTTTATTGATGTATTGACAACGATTATTCTAATTCTTCAATGAAAATCTTTACGGCTGAAGCTGTTGTAGGATTTGTTTTATCACTGGTTAGAATTGCATTTATCCGATATATTTTTTGAGAAGATATGGCAGAAATAATATAAGATGTCATATCATCATTACTTGGATTTAAACCATCTGCATCTAATGCAATATACGTGTTAGCGGCAGCATTTCCTCTTCCATATCCACCTTGTCCTGTTGTAGCTCCTGTTCCCCCTCCAAATAGCCATCGGGAAAATGAATAATTATTCTGAGTGGTAAATTTAAATTGGAAACGTGCTCCTGACTGATAAGAGTTGGGTGATGTTCCTGCAAATCTTACACAAATAACCCCGATACAGGTCTCGGAATTGGTGGGAGTAGATGCATTGATAGGAGAAGTAGTTTTAAGTCCATACTTTAAGATCTTCTGATTGGCAGGTAAGGCACTTTGACCTAATAATGTCAAAATCCAGGTAGCCCCGCTTGTTGCTCCGTTACTTTTGATAAATGCAGTGGAGCCTGGAGGAATTGTAATGGTACTTGAATTGGCAACCTGAATATCTATGGTTTCAGTTCCATTAGCACTTACAGTGATAGTACTGGCAGCACTCCCGTTTCTGATTTCATAGATGCGTCCTCCGAAATTTCCTGTTCCTGATTGTGCGGCAGGCAAGCTGATAGTGATATTTGAAGTGCCTTTATAATCTAGGAATTCATCTGAAGCAGTAGCTGTATCGTTTCCCGTTACCAGCCTGTATTTCATAGACATTGATCCATTTACTGTCAGTGTACTACCTGGATTAGGTGTAGCTATTCCTACTTGAGCATTTAAAAATGGAAATACACTTAAAGTGCAAAATAATAGAAATGTTATTTTTTTCATTCGTATAAGTTTATGGATACAAATGTATATATATTTTTAATTGAATGGGATATGGGTATGATGGTATAAATTAATTATTTGGTGGTAAAACTTTTATTTATTAAGGTTTTCGGATTTAAAAATATCAAGAATAGTAAACATAATTAATATTTATTATGATTATGAATTTATTTTTTTTTATAAAATATTTTAATTAAGTAAAAAGATAAAGCTCTGGTTGGGAGAATTAGTTTTCAAATTCAATGTGGATTTGTTTTGGATTCATAGTAAAAACAGGCCTTATTCTTGTTATTAAGTATCTGTATATCATCTATTTGCTCCATTCTACGACTAAACTGTAATCATAGCGGTATCTTACCGAATAGTACTCTTTGTAGTCGAATGTTTCCCCTTTTCTTAAAATTGGTTTCCCTAATACAAATATTCCTTCATATAGGCTACTTGTACCTTCTTTTTTTAAACAAGAAAATTCCGAATTTGCGAAAAAGATCTGTTGAAATATATTGAAACAACTTTAGATAAAGCAGTCAAAGAATCATAACTTTAAAAATATAACTCTAAAAGTGTTTACTGACATAAAAAAAGGAGACAACTATTATATAGTGTCTCCTTAAGTGAGCGCGAAAGGATTCGAACCTTTGACCGTCTGCTTAGAAGGCAGATGCTCTATCCAGCTGAGCTACGCACCCTAAAAAATTGATTCTCGCTTAGTTTCTAAGCTTTAAAGTCGGGGCGGCAGGATTCGAACCTGCGACCTCCTGGTCCCAAACCAGGCGCGATGACCGGACTACGCTACGCCCCGAATTAAATATTTGCTGCGGAGGGTATGAGATTCGAACTCATGCGACCATAGGCCGACAGTTTAGCAAACTGCTCCGTTAACCACTCCGGCAACCCTCCTTTTTAACGTTTATTTTTAATGATCGTTGTTCCGTTATTGCGAGTGCAAATATAGAACAGATTTCTTTATTTACCAAATAATTTTTGCGAAAATTTTGCGTATTTTTGAAGTAATAAAAGACAAAAAAAGTAAACTAATGCGTAAGACATTATATATCATCGGATTAAGCGCCTTTGTTTTTTCGTGTGCTCCACAAAAAAATGTAAAAAAAAATCAAAGCAAGACAAAAACTCCCGTAACACAGCCGAAAACGGTGGTGAAACAGCAATCGGACGAGAAGCCTAAACCACAAATTATAAATGAACGTGGGATAGAATTTTTTACAACTAATATTGCTGATCCTACTAAAAATGATAATACGGCAAGCTATGGTTCCATTGTTTCTGCAAAACCTAATGGATATAAGGTTGTGAAAACCTATTTTCCAGCAATTGCTCAGAATTTCAGACAAAAATATTTAATACTGCATTATACGGCTTTACTGGATGATAAATCTGTGACAGTACTTACTCAGCAGTCTGTAAGTTCCCATTATCTTGTAAATAATATGGGAGATAATGAGATCTATCAGTTGGTGGATGAAAATAAAAGAGCTTATCATGCCGGAATAAGTTCATGGAGAAATGATAAGAATCTTAATGATACTTCTATAGGAATAGAAATCGTAAATACCGGATATACTACAGATGCTACAGGAAAGAGAATATTTGCACCTTTCAGTGATGAACAGGTAAGAAAAGTGGCGGCTTTAGCTAAAGATATTGTAGTAAGATATCAGATTCCGGCTACGAATGTCCTGGCACATGCAGATATTGCCCCTACAAGAAAACAAGACCCAGGCCCAATGTTTCCGTGGAAAAAATTGTATGATGAATATCAGATAGGTATGTGGTATGATGAAGCCAGCAAGCAGAATTTCTATACTATGGCTTTAACTGATTTTTCGACCCGTTATAATGAACCTTCGTTTATATATCTTATACAAACAGCATTGCAGAAGTTTGGATATGGTATACAGCCAAGCGGAACATGGGACGATGCTACCAAAAAAACAATCGAAGCATTTCAGTATCATTTCCGGCCTCAGAACTATGATGGAATAATGGATCCGGAGACCTGGGCAATACTGCAATCTCTTAATCAGAAATATCCTGTAAAATAAATCAAAAAGCGCATCAATGTTGGTGCGCTTTTGTTATATATTTGCTTTGTGAAAAATAAATAAAAAATAAATTATCTGTAATGGAAAATTTCAGACAAGAAAGCGATTTATTAGGTGAACTGAACGTTCCTGTGGGAGCTTACTATGGGGTTCAGACACAAAGAGCAATTAATAATTTTAAAATTTCTGGCCAACTTTTATCATCATATCCTTATTTTATAAAAGGACTGGCTTTTGTAAAAAAGGCAGCTTCAAAAACCAATTATGAATTGGGATTATTAGATGAAAGTTTGTATTTTAAAATAGCAGAGGCTTGCGATGATCTTATAGATGGGAAATTCCATGATCAGTTTCCTGTAGATATGATTCAAGGGGGAGCAGGAACTTCTATCAATATGAACGCTAATGAGGTAATAGCCAATATCGTCCTTGAAAAATTAGGAAAAGAGAAAGGAGATTATGAATTTTGTTCACCAAATGATCATATAAATCTTTCTCAGTCTACTAATGATGCTTATCCTACGTCTATTAAAATGGCACTTTTGCAGATGAATGACATTCTGGTAGATAAACTGGAAAAAATTATCGAAGCTTTCCGTGAAAAAGGAAAAGAGTTTCAGGATGTGATCAAAATGGGAAGAACCCAGCTTCAGGATGCAGTACCTATGACGATGGGGCAGGAGTTTGAAGCTTTTGCAGCTACTCTGGAAGAAGATATTTCCAAACTGAATAATAATGCCAGTCTTTTTGTGGAAGTAAATATGGGGGCTACTGCCATAGGAACAGGATTAAATGCGCCGGTTGGATATGCTGCATTATGTGCTAAGAATCTGACCCAGCTTACAGGATATCCGATTGTTTCAGCTCCCGACCTGGTGGAGGCAACACCCGATACCGGTTCTTATGTAATCTATTCATCGGCAATGAAGCGTCTTGCTTTGAAATTATCTAAAATATGTAATGACTTAAGATTGCTTTCTTCAGGACCGAGAGCCGGATTATTTGAAATTAATTTACCTCCGATGCAGCCCGGATCTTCTATTATGCCCGGAAAAGTAAATCCTGTTATTCCGGAAGTGGTGAATCAGGTTTGTTTTAAAATTATCGGGAATGATCTTACTGTCACTTTTGCAGCCGAAGCTGGACAATTACAATTGAATGTAATGGAACCTGTGCTTTCTCATGCGATCATGGAAAATATTAATTTCCTTTGTAACGCATTGGATACACTTCGTGAAAAATGTGTAGTAGGAATTACTGCTAACAGAGAAGTTTGCCTGAATATGGTAAAACACAGCATTGGAATTGTTACTGCTCTTAACCCATATATCGGATATAAGCAATCTACAAAAATTGCAAAAGAAGCACTGGAAACCGGAAAAAGTGTTTACAATTTAGTACTCGAAAAAGAAATTCTTTCCCAGGAAAAGCTGGATGAAATTCTTGATCCTAAAAATATGCTTAAACCTCACAATAAGTAAAAATAAAAAAATAAAATCCTGTTCATATTAAAAAGCATGGACAGGATTTTATATAATCCCATTCAACCTCTGAAAATACGTGAGATTTTTAATTATCATCCCTGCACATAACGAAGAAGAACATCTTGGGTCTACTCTTGAATCTTTAGTATTACAAAGTTTCAGGGATTTTAAAGTGATTATCGTTAATGATGGCTCTACAGATAATACACAGGGAGTTATTCAGCAGTATACCGATAAAGACCCACGTTTTGAATCTGTCATCCTTCAAAAATCAACTCATCAGCCCGGATCTAAAGTTGTTAACGCTTTTAAAAAAGGACTTGAAACACAGAATCCTGATGATTTTGAAGTGATCTGTAAATTTGATGCCGATATTATTTTACCCGAAAACTATCTTGAAACTGTAGATAATACATTTAAAGAACGGCCTGAATATGGATTGGTAGGAGGTTTGTTATATATTCAAACAGAAACCGGAGATTGGGTGTATGAAGGAAATTCCAATAAAAAACATGTAAGAGGTCCTATGAAGGCTTACAGGAAAGAATGTTTTATGGAGATCGGAGGACTGAGGGAAACATTAGGCTGGGATAATATTGATTCCATTATTCTTGAACATTTGGGCTGGAAGGAAATAGTTTTACCGGAATTACATGTGAAACTTATTAAAGTAAAAGGAAAAGATTACACAGTCAAACAATCCGAGTATTATGGCAAATATTTTTATTTTTTAGGGCTCAATAGATTTCTTGCATATATAGCATCTCTTAAAGAGGCTTCCAAAAGTAAATCAGTTTCTTTTTTCTTTCAGATCATTACATCCTATGAAAGATGCAGGTCGTCTAAACTGGAACTGAAAATCAGTAAAGAAGAACAGAGAATAATTAATAAGCAGAGATGGACAATGCTGAAAAAGAAATGGTTGAAAATTTAAGTATTATATTTTGAAAAGGATAGCTTACATAGAACTGGATACCCATGCTGAAATTGCTCAGAACTTCATTGAAGTGATGGAGAATTCAGAAATTTTTACTGTGGACTATTATTTTTCAAAAAAGATCAGGGATCAGATCAAAGGTGAAAAAGTGAATATATTTTTGTCTGATAGCTCAATGATTCTGGATCAGCTGAGAAATCAGAAATATGATCTCATTATTATCGGAACTGTTCACCGTTATTTTAATACCTATTTAGCTGTTGCAAGTAAATACAATACTGCAGTTATTATTCATAATCTTAATTTTATCCGGACTTCGGGAGTGAATCTAATGAAGAATATATTAAAGGAAGATTGGATTTACAGACTTAAACTATGGTGGAAAGAAGGATTATATTACTCTTCTAAAATCTACAAAAAAGCAAAAAGTCTATTGGTTTTGGACCGGGAATTAGGTGCTTCTTCATTCACTTATTTGCCTCTTTTTTATACTAGAAAACTCAAGCGAAATGTCAATGAGCATCTGGTTATAGGTATTCCCGGGGGCGTTTCGCAGAAAAGAAGGGATTATCAACATATTTTTAATACTATCAAAAAGCTTCAGCCTTCAGAAACCATTGAATTTATATTCTTAGGAAAAGCAAAAGGGGAGGAGCTTGAAGCAATAGAAAAACTGTATAAAGAATTACCTTCTTCAATTAAAATTCAATACTTTACAGAAAGAGTTTCACCTGAGGATTTTGATCAGTTAATGACTCAGGTAGATGTTTTGTGGTGCCCTATCCAGCAGCAGACAGAGTTTTTCAGCCAAAAAGAATGGTATGGCAAAACAAAAATGACTGGAAATATAGGAGATGCCATTAAGTACGGGAAATTAGCTGTTTTTCCATCCGACTATTCCTCAAATTTGGATTTTATATTTCCTGAAGAAGAAGATATAATTAAGCAGTTCAGGAAATTGAAGGAAAATACCTTTGATTTTTCTGAAAAATATTCTCCGGAAATTGTCTTAGAGGATATAGAAGAAACCTTGATGCATCTGATTTCTACTTAAACTTCAAAACACTTTTAATGAATTTCATATTCAGGTAATCTTCTATCGGGAATATTTTGGTGAAATAATTTCCTATGAAAATGAGGATCAGTACTACAGCTGGTTTATAAACCAGATTAATGAAATTATTATTAAAATTAGGCAGCACGATCGCTACGGTAATCGCTAACGTACAGATGATAGAAACAAAAATCATTTCAATGGTTAAAGGAGATACTTTAAACATGATATAATTGAAAATAATCTTGATTACGTTATAAGTCGTGAGTGAAATGGCAGTAGATAAAGCGATTCCTATTAATTTTAATTCTGTGTTCTTAATGAAGTAATAGTTTAATCCAATAGTAAGTCCGGCCAGTAAAAGCATAACCAGAATATTGAAACGATAGTATTTTGAAAGTGAAATAATATTACCGTTAAATCCTGTGGCCAGATCAATTAATACGGCGGAACCCCAAATCCATACGACAGGCTCATATTCTCTCAGCATAACACCGTTCTTAGGCATAAACTCAGTCAGATAAGGAAAGCCAACCATAATACAGGAGAATAAAACAGCGCCTAAAAAGTACAGTGACAATGAAGTTTTTTTGTGAAACCTGTCAAGCTCTTCCATATCCCCCTCCGCTAAAGTCTTATTGATAATAGGAGCAGAAATGTTGAATAATCCTAATTGAGGAATGGAAATTAATGAGATCAGCGCGTAGAGAACAGAATAGATCCCTACTTCTTCCATTCCCATAAATTCCCCGATCATAAAACTATTGATAGCTAAGTAATTGCCAAATGTTCCCAGAAAACCAAAGAAACTGTAATTGAAAAAATCCTTCCAGAACCCATCTTTCCTGAAATAGTCCATATTGAAATCGAGCTGTATTTTTTCCAGTTTATTGGTATAGTAGATATATCCGAAAAGCATTAAGGCGAACATTCCAAAGAAGAATGCAAAAGCAATTTTTTGGGATAAAGCAAAATAAAAGAATAGGCAAAAAGCTCCTAAGTTAGCTATTTTAGGAAATAAATTATCAAAAATATTAGAAACGACAATTCTTTTATAATTAGAGGTGTACTTATTAAAGATAGTACAAAGAGAAAGTGTTAAAATGAGCGGCAGTATCATTTCCTTGATTTTCCAGGCTTCAGTATGCCTGAACTTGGGAAATAAATAAGGGAGTACAAAAAATATGGCACAGAATATCAGGAAATTAATAAAAACGGCAAGCAGCGATAAAGAAAGCATATTCTGTTGTTTCCCTGCTTTTTCAGTAGTATGGAAAAATTTCACATTTGAATAGGAAATTCCCAGTACAACAAAAGGTACCAGCATTTCAGCAGTAGGAAGAATATAGCGTAATTTTCCGTAAAATTCAAAATCATTGGGAAAAATGAATATAGCCGAAACAGTGCCCAGCAAAAAGCCGATATAACCTATGATCGAGTATTTAAATCCTTGCCTTGCTACTACACTCATATTGTTTTCTGAATATTTTTAGGAATAAAAATAATATTGTTGATGTAAGCTGTTTTATTCTTTTCATCATGGGTGTTGCCCAATATGATTTCCTCCGTAAGTTTTTCAAGCTGAAAATGATTCCTATTGAGATAATGGCTGTCATAGCCCCATGATTCTAATTCTGCTATTTCACTCCAGATCGGTTTCTCATGATGACGTTGTTCCATTTCTACCATAAGGGTAGGAAAGAAATGCCGGATTGTTTTTTTTGCACCTAATAGAGTTTTCATTTCATTACCTTCTACATCGATCTTGATAAAATCCAGTCTTTTTAGGTTTTGTGTTAATAGCCATTCGTCAAGTGAAATAACATCTACTTTTTCAGTATAGCTTTTTTCTTCACCTTTTTCTTTGTAAGAAGTATTTAATGTACCTCTGGAGGGAACCATTTTTCCATTGATAACAGGCACTTTAAATTCTGCTGTAGTTTTTTCATCAGAAAGTGCTACCGGTGAAACATGCATCTTTGGGAATAATCTTTTCAGACGGGTAAAAAGCTTTTTATTAGGTTCAAAAGCATAGATGTTTTTAGGATTTAGTTTATCCTCGAACTGATAAAGAAAGGTCCCGACATTAGCTCCGATGTCAAAAATAACAGATTCCGGAGACAGGTACTCCTTGATCCAGACTAATTCCGGTTCTACGTTTCGTTTCGAAAAATTATCCTTACTCAGATTATTTAAACTTTTAAAATATCTTTTCTTGTAAAAATTCGGACTGATATATTGTAGTTGTTCTGCAATTCTTTGATATAAAGACATCCTAAGTTTTTTGAAAGACTACAAAGA
>NZ_JALAHD010000219.1 GCF_022712095.1 Chryseobacterium sp.
AATTAAGTTTTTGGTATAAGGAAGATAAACTTTAATATTTTTACTATCAGGGCAGTCATTACCACTAAAAACCCTAGAATTAGGGCGATAGTCCCAAGTAAATTGGATATTATTGATTTTCTTTAATATTATTTTACCCCATCCTATGCCACATTTAGTACCATCATAGCTTAAAGAAAGACTATTATTATCCAATACATTTGTTCCCATGCTTTCTATTTCTTTTTTATCTGAACTTGTTGGATTTAAATTATCATCTAGAATAGTTCCTGTTGCTATATCTTTTACAGTGTATTTAACATGAAGAACATCCTCATAAAATTTTTTATTTAATATTTCTTGTAATTTCTTATCTTCTTTAGTGATGATTAAGATAATTTCATTTCCGTTATGGATAGCTTTATAAGTTCCCACATAAGGGATAAGTTCATTATTAAGGTCCTTCATATAAGAATAGTCAGGAACATCTTCATAGTAAGTATTTAAAGGGTAAACCTGTTGTGCTTTACATGTAATTAAACTTATTGTTAAAGCAAATAATGTGAATATTGTTTTCATAATTGTTATTTTAAAATATTAAGAGCATTGTGTGTCCCGCGGATTACCGTTAGCATCGTACGTTACATTGGTTATATTTCCGTTTTGATCTATTCTCTGTAAATTGATCTGATTGCTTTTAATTCCCATTTTATTAAGGGTATTATAAAATAGTTTTTCTAATGCTTTATTTCCTGTATAATTCCCATATTGTGAAGAATTGCCTGGCTTATTACTTATTGATTGTTCATATCTTTTGTAAGCTTTATCTAAGTCTTCGAAATTCAAAGAATGCACATGGTTGTATAGAGTTCCCGCATCGCTTGAATTCCCTATATAGGTCATAACATAATAAAAATATTCATACCCATCAGGACAACCACCCCCACATACCTCAGTAGCTACCACACCTGCAAAAGCTGTATCAAGAGAAGTTCCCGCAGGCAACTTGATAATAAATTCAAACAGTTTGCGAATATCAGCAGGGGAAAATATTTTAATCCCACCAGGTGTATGGTTATGATAAAAGCCTTCATATCCTGATATATCCCCAAAATCTGCACTATGTTCCGCGCCTGTTATAATTGGACTTGTTGAACCATTGGAATTTGCCATAAATCCCTTTTCACCACTGTTCACCCCCGTCTGCTTAGCCTGGTCAAACAATGTATTTACTTTTTCTTTTATCTGCTGTTTGGAAATCAAAAGTTTTGTTCTGAAACAAGGGCTTAGCCCAAGTTCAGGAGCGCCACCGCCGCCGCCATCAAGGTTATTATCAATACAGTTTTCATAGATAGAACATCCTCCCGATGTTCCCCCGCCTCCACCTGGAGGTAAGCCTGTTCCATTACCATTTCCTTTGGGTACGGTAATGATCACAGTATCAATATCACACGGAGGATAACCGTCAAAACCACAGGCGGACTTACTTAGCCTCTTATTTACAGTAGTTTTTACATACTGCGCCTTAAACAGACTCAATATTTCCCGATAGTTCTTTCCATCTGTTGACATCTCGTAATATTCGACTATGGTTTCATCTTCTCTTAGAGACGCAACCATTATGCCATCTACCTGATAATTCCTTATTAATGGAAAAAGTACATATTTTTCATTGTTATCAGTTGTAAATTCCTGTGAACGGATATTAAATTCGATGTATTGATCAGCTATATTTTCAGACTTGCTGAAAGATCTTTTCATAGTCTTTGCCGTGTGGCTTACATTGTAAAGACTGTCATATCTTTCCATCAGGGTTTTAAACCCATCTGCATAATTGACTGTTTTGCCATCCTGTGAAGAAAACACTTGGAATTTATTAGTCGTATATTTCTCATCCTGACTTTTAAAATAGTCGTCTTCGGAACTGCAGGAATGCATGGCAATCAGACCTAAGGTTACAGGAAATAACCAGAAAGTTAAATTTTTCTTCATATTAATGTTTGTGTTTTTATTGTGACAAATATAATTCATTTTGTGGAGATTAAAACTAGGACGTAATTTTTTTTTAGTTTTAATACTCATTTGGTTATGATAAACTGGTTTTCTTTGCTTATCTCGTAAATACTCACTTTTTTAAGTGGGTGGTTTAATTAGAGCTTTTTTTCATAGGCAGTTATTATTGTATGTGGGTATAAAAATATAACCGTACAGCGACAAAACTTGACGGGTTATAAAAATATTCTTTATTCGAGATTAAAAAATAAGAAAGCGTAGGACTACATCTATTGTAAGAGAGGCACTGCCATAACCAGCAACAAATAGAAAATAACCTGCGCCTGAGCGAAGGTATTACTATTCTTATTGCTTTTGAAAATTGACAGTTTTCTCTTACCAGAAAAGCTAATGCTTTTATTTTTTTTGTTAAAATCCTGCCCCTAAGATCTAAATATTTCCAAAACTGTTTTCAGAACATTCACATGAAAAATATTTTTTGTATTCAAGAGTAATAAGACTATAATTACGACAAGGGTACTTTTAAGTATGATTTAACCACTTTTTCTAAAAAGATGAAGTTCCTGATGTATTTTTGAAATTTTAAAGCAAATAAAGATTTTCCACAGAATTTAAATCATCTCTAAAATCCAAAAATTTCTTCCAGAGTTACTTCTTTAAAAACACCCATTTTTCCTATGGCGTCAAAATTCAGGTTTTCTTTTTTACCGATAATAGCCGTATTAAAATGCAAGGGCCTTATCTCTGTCTGATAAAAATTCTTCAATTCATCAAAATCCAGAGTCAGGATCTGCTGATAAATATCCTTCCTGAAATCGTAAGAAATCCCCAGTTTTTTAAGCTTCAATGTATTAAAAAATATATTTGTTCTCGTAATCCTTGTTGAAGCAATCTGCTTTAAAGCTGCATTTTTTGCATTTTCAAACTGAATAGGAACTTCCGGCAGTTCGTTCATCAGCTCTTCCAGTGTATCTACTGCAATCTGAAGTTTATCCGGCTGCGTTCCGATATACGTGGTCACATAATCCGGATGCCCCAGTTCTCCATTGGGAGCATAGGAAACATAGGCAGAATAGGCTAAACTTTTACTTTCACGGATCTCCTGAAATACAATGGAAGAAAGACCTCTTCCGAAATATTCATTAAAGACATTGATCTTACCAAAATTTCCGGTATTCACAAGATGTCCCTTCCCTATCCTGCTCATTTCCATCTGAACCATATCATAATTGGAAAAATACACATTCCCTTCTGTTACAGGTTCAGGAAACTGTCTGGGCTCAGGAATAGCTTCGCTGCTTGCTTCTATATAATTTCCAATATATTCTTTGAAATGATCGAAGTTTTTACCATAGAAAAATATCTGATAAGGAAATTTAAATAACTTCTTCATCCTCTCTGTAAAGACTTCCACATTGCTGGTTTCCAACTGCTCTTTAGAAATAACATCCGTAAACCGGGAATAACTCCCAAGCTTCGTATAATTCGACAAAGCTGTCATAATCCGGTTCTTATCCTTCTTCACAGCATCTCTATTCTCCATAACTGTTCCTACAAACTGATGATAAATCTCCTGATCCGGTTTTACATTCATCATCCAGTGCTGCAGAAGTGCAATCCCTTTTTCTATATTTTCCTCCAATCCGCTTAATGAAATCAAAAGCTGGTCAGATGTGGTTTTAAAGTCATTACTTATCCCTATTTTAAAGAATTCCTTTTTAAGATCTTCCGGGGAATACTGATCCGTTCCCAGATACTGAAGAATCTGAGTGGAAATACCTAATTCACGGTCATGGTCACTACCCATAGGGAAAATGAAATGCACCTGTGCTATATCATTGTATTTATTTCTAACAAAATTCAGTTTTTTATCTTTAACCGTATCTTTACTGATTTCTTTGTCATAGTCTATGAATTCGGGCTGTATATCCTCCGTTTTATCTGCAAGAATTTCGCGTAAGAACTCCGATTGTGCTTCGCGATTGATCTTCACAGGAGTAATTCCGGGATTCTCGACTCTTAATAATTTATCGTTGACTCCTTTTTCTTTATAAATAATAACGTAATTATCCTTGAAAAACTCATTGGCAAAATCCATCACATCCTGTTTTGTAAAACCTTCATACACATCCATTTCATTAAGTTCCTCCTCCCAGGTTCTTCCTTTGATATAGGTATCATAAAGATTGGTAGCTAAACCTTCCGCTGTTTCCAGGCCTTTCATTCGCTGAAGTTTAAAATCATTGACAATGGCGGGTAACATCCAGTCCGGGAATTCCCCTTTCTTCACCAATTCCAGTTGTTCCAAAACCATTTCCTTTCCTTCATCCAGCGTTTGGTTTTCTTTTGGAACTGCTACGATAGAGAAATATCCATATTGTTTTAACCCTAAAGAATACGCCTGCGCCCAAAGCATTTTTTGAGTCTGGTTAATATTCAGATCCATCAATCCTGCTTCATTTCTGTTACTCAAAATATTAGCAATAATATCTGCTAACATGGCCTCTTTAGTTCCATAACTTTCAGTTCTCCAAGCTATCTGAACTCTCGCAACCGTAGGGCTTTTCACCGTTCTTGCTACAATTTCCACGGCCGGTTTTTCAATAACAGGAGTTTTTTCCGGAAGTTCCCTGTAAGGAATAGTTCCGAAATATTGATCAATAAGCTGGATTGTCTTCTCAAAATCAAGATCACCCACTAAGACCATTGCATAATTATTAGGGACATAATATTCCTCAAAATATTTATGAATAGCCTTCATAGAAGGATTTTTAAGATGTTCTGCTCTTCCGAGTGTGGTTTGCTGCCCATTGGGATGGACAGGAAAAAGAGCATCCATTAATTCATAATTAACCAATCTTGAATCATTATCCTGAGCCCGGTTAAACTCTTCATAAACAGATTCCAGCTCGGTATGGAAAAGGCGTAAAACAATCTCTGAGAATCTTTCTTTCTCAATCTTCAGCCATTTTTCAAGTTCATTATTCGGAATATTATTTTTATAAACAGTTTCATCAAACCATGTATGAGCATTCGTGCCGCTTGCTCCCAAAGAGGAAATTGCCTTATCATATTCATTCGCAATAGCATACTGGCTGGCTTCCTGTGAAACCTCATCTATTCTTTTATAAATCTCTTTCTTTTTTTCCGGATCTTGTTCTGCTTTATGCTCTTCATAAAGTTCCGAAATCTGATCCAGCAAAGCCTTTTCTTTTTCCCAATTCCGGGTTCCTATTTTAGAAGTTCCTTTAAACATCATATGTTCAAGGTAATGGGCCAATCCGGTATTATCAGAAGGATCATTATTACTTCCGGTTCTTACTGGAATGAATGTCTGTATGCGGGGCGCATCAAAATTCTGGGCAAGAAAAACTTTTAATCCGTTGTTGAGCGTATATATTCTTACCTTATTTTCATCGTTGGTTATTGTAATATATTCGTAATTATTCTTATCAGTATGAATTACTTCTTTATATCTTTTATCAGTCATATTTCAGTTCATTTCATTCTGTTTAATTCAGAATGAAGTACAAAAATAAGGAATAGAAAAAGAACACTTCTCTATTTCAATACTATTAAATCTATCACTCTGTTTGAAAAGGTAAATAATAAATAGTTTAGCTAAAAAAAAATTTCTCAAACCCATCCTCATTATAATCCTTCACCATTCCTCTTTCCGTTTTAAAATCAGCTTCAATTTTTTAAAAACCTTTCCCTTATAACCCATTCACAAAAAATCTGCGTCATTCTCAATCTGTGAAAAATGAAAAAATAACCACCATCAAACCATCTTCCCCCATTCAAAAAAGCCCCTCATCATCCGCACAATCTGCGGGAATAAAACAAAAAATTCATTTTTCTCTGTAAGTTTACTTAAGTTTGTAGTTTATTTTCTTAAAATGAATACCATGTCCGGGAATATCTTAATCATTGATGATGAAGTCAAACTTTTAAAACTCTTGGGAATGATTCTTTCCCA
This sequence comes from Chryseobacterium sp., assembly GCF_022712095.1. GTDB lineage: Bacteria > Bacteroidota > Bacteroidia > Flavobacteriales > Weeksellaceae > Chryseobacterium. The sequence goes on from NZ_JALAHD010000219.1 coordinate 5,972, forward strand.
GGAAAACTTCAATGTTAAAGAAGCCTCTACAGCAAGATCTGCTCTTACTATGCTGGAGCAATATGATTTTGATGTGGTATTAAGCGATGTGCGACTCCCTGATGCTTTTGGTGTAGAGCTTGTAAAGTCTATTAAAACCAAATACCCTCATCTGGAAATTATTCTTATGACCGCATTCGGGAATATCACAGATGCTGTACAGGCGATGAAAAACGGAGCTTATGATTACCTGGTGAAAGGAGATGATAACGAAAAAATTATTCCCCTTGTTTATAAAGCCCTTGAAAAAGCTAAAGATAACAAAAGCAGAATAGCTCAAAAATCCGGAGCTCAAAAAGGATTTAACCAAATCATCGGAAGCTCATCTGCTATTCTTCAGGCTAAAAAACTGGCAGAAAAGGTAGCCCTCACTGATGCTACGGTTTTATTGACAGGAGAAACAGGGACCGGAAAAGAGGTTTTTGCCAATGCTATCCATGAAGGAAGCGAACGCAAAAAGCATAATTTTGTAGCTATTAACTGCTCTGCATTCAGTAAGGAAATACTTGAAAGTGAACTTTTCGGTCACAAACAAGGAGCATTTACAGGAGCGGTAAAGGATAAAAAAGGGCTGATAGAAGAAGCCAACGGCGGAACCTTATTTCTGGATGAAATAGGAGAAATGCCCGTCGAATTACAAGCAAAACTTCTCCGGGTTCTGGAAACAAAAGAGTTTATCAAAATGGGAGAAACCAAAGTTTCCAGATCAGACTTCAGGCTTATAGCAGCTACCAACAGAAACCTTGAAGAAGAAATCAGGCAGGGACACTTCCGGGAAGATCTGTATTTCCGGTTAAACGTTTTTGAAATCACACTTCCTCCTTTGCGGGAAAGAAAAGAGGACCTGAAGCTACTGGCTAAAAATTTCATTGAGATATTCTCTCACAAGCTGCATCTTACCTCAATAGAGGTAGCTCCTGATTATTATAAAACTCTGGAGAAAAATGACTGGAAAGGTAATATCCGTGAATTAAGAAACACAATAGAAAGAAGTTTGATCTTAATGAATAATGAAACACTGGATACAGAAAGTCTACCCCATTATTCAGGGAAAACAGCTTCTGAAAACGATTCTTTCAGTATTAAATCGCTGGAAAAAGAACATATTCAGAAAGTTTTACAGTATACCAAAGGAAATAAAGCCGAAGCAGCCAGATTACTGGAAATAGGAATAGCTACTCTTTACAGAAAACTGGAAGAATACGAATTAAGATAAATCAAGCTTATCATTTTGATTAAGAGCCTATCATTTTGATAGGCTTTTTTGTTTTCACAAAATAGATTAAATCTACATAACAAGCTCATATGCAATTATATAAATTTTAAAAATCAGGAATGGACTTTCTTTTGGCATATGCTCATTATATAAATATTGTTACAATGACAACATCCAAAAAAACAGTAAAAAAACAAGATCACTCGAAATTCAGTAATCTTTTAGTCGCTTATGTGCTGCTGACTATATTAATCTTAATAATCGCCATATGATAGCCTTTTGTTTACTCATACTAAGTATTGTGATGTTTTGGCTTTTATATCGATCTGTTGAACTTTTTGATAAAATATAAGAATATGTGGAGTTTATTTTTTCTTTCCATTCTCGCTTTTGTATACATCTGTTATGTTTTAATAAAACCTGAAAAATTTTAAAGCATCATGAATACAGAAATTTTAGGCATCCTCGCCATGTTTATCATTACTCTCATTATAGGCATCCTTTTAGGTAAATATATTGCTGATATATATGGTAATAAAAAGACTTTCCTGGACCCTGTCCTGCAACCTGTAGAAAATTTCATTTACAAAATATCAGGAATCCGTCCTAACCAGCAAATGACATGGAAACAAAATATGTTTGCCATGCTAACTATTAACCTGGTATGGTTTATCATAGGATTTTTTATTGTTCTCAATCAATCATGGCTTCCCATGAACCCTGACGGAAATCCTGATATGAGCCCTGATCTGGCCTTTAATACGGTTATTTCTTTTTTAGTCAACTGTAATTTACAGCACTATTCAGGAGAAACAGGAGTCAGCTACCTCACCCAGCTCTATCTGATGTTCCTTCAGTTTGTAACAGCAGCCACTGGAATGGCAGCTATGGCTGTTCTTTTTAAGGCATTTAAAGAGAAAACAACCACCCAATTGGGTAACTTTTATGATTTCTTCACCAAATCTATCACCAGAATATTGATTCCCATAAGTATTGTAGTGGCCTTCATTTTATCTGCCAATGGAGTTCCTATGACCTTTGAAGGAAAAGATCACATCACCACACTTGAAGGTCAAAAAGCAGAGGTTTCTAGAGGTCCAGCAGCGGCTTTCGTAGCAATCAAGCACCTAGGAACCAATGGTGGAGGATTTTTCGGAACCAATTCTGCACATCCTCTTGAAAACCCCAACTATTTTACGAATATGACCGAAATGGTCACTCAAATGATCATTCCTTTTGCTCTGGTATTTGCTTTAGGTTTTTATTTAAACAAAAAAAAGCTTTCATGGGTCATATTTTCAGTGATGACCATCGGATTTATAGCTCTTACTGTCCCTACCGTTATAAATGAAACTAATGGAAATCCATTGATTACCCATATGGGGGCCAGTAATGATTTAGGTGCTATGGAAGGGAAAGAAATCCGTTTTGGAAGTGCTGCATCAGCTTATTGGAGTATTGCCACTACCGTAATTTCTACAGGATCAGTTAATTCAATGCATGACAGTATGATGCCCCTTTCCGGAATGAATCAGTTATTAGCTATGATGATCAACTGTTTTTACGGAGGATGCGGAGTCGGAATTTTGAATTATTTCGTGTTCATTATACTTGCTGTATTCATCAGTGGACTGATGGTCGGAAGAACTCCGGAATTTATGGGTAAGAAAGTGGAAGCCAAAGAAATGAAAATTGCCATGATAGTGGCGCTGTTTCATCCGTTCCTTATTTTAACAGGAACTGCTCTTACCGCTTATTTTCCAGAATTCGGAGCTAATACCCTGAATAATCCGGGATTTCATGGATTTAGCGAAATATTATATGAATTCACCTCATCAGCTGCCAATAACGGTTCTGGTTTCGAGGGATTAGGTGACAATACGCCATGGTGGAACATTTCCACAGGAGTCGTTTTATTATTTTCGAGATTCATACCGATTATCGGACCTATTGCTATTGCAGGTTTACTGGCACAAAAAAAATACATCCCTGAAAGTTCGGGAACTTTAAAGACCGACACAGCAACATTCGGATTTATGACACTGGCTGTTATTCTTCTTATCGCCGCTCTATCGTTCTTTCCAGCTCTTACCCTGGGACCTATTGCTGAACAGCTTCATTATTTTTCAAAATAAAATTTAATCATTAAAAAAATGAAAAATCATTCGCAGACATTATTTCAAAAAGATTTGGTTAACGAGGCTGTTAAACAGTCTTTTATAAAACTTAATCCTAAAATCATGTGTAAAAACCCTGTGATGTTTCTGGTGGAAATAGGAACAGTTGTTATGTTCATTGTAAGCATGCTCAGCTTAACAGGAAGCCAGTCGCAGGGCAGTTTTTCATATAATTTTTCTGTTTTCATCATACTTTTCCTTACTGTTCTGTTCGCCAATTTTGCTGAAGCTATAGCTGAAGCCAGAGGAAAAGCTCAGGCTGACACTTTACGAAAAACACGTGAAGAAACTCCCGCTAAACTTATCCTAGACAATAAGCCGGGATTTCAAATAGAAACCGCTCAGAAAATGTCTGCTGAAATGAAGCTCGGAGATCTATTTCTGTGTGAAGCAGGAGATCAGATTCCTATGGATGGAGAAATTATAGAAGGACTTGCCACGATAGATGAGTCAGCTATTACGGGAGAAAGTGCCCCCGTCATCCGTGAAGCCGGTGGTGATAAAAGCTCTGTAACGGGAGGAACAAAAGTTCTTTCTGACCGGATTAAAGTGAAAGTAACCACTAAGCCGGGAGAGTCTTTCCTCGATAAAATGATTGCACTGGTAGAAGGAGCTTCGAGACAGAAAACACCTAATGAAATTGCTTTAACGATACTTTTGGCAGGATTCACCCTTACCTTTATTATCGTCACAGTTACTTTGAAACCTTTTGCAGATTATGCACAGACTCCTATTACCATTGCAGCATTTATTTCTCTTTTTGTTTGTCTAATCCCGACCACAATCGGAGGACTGCTTTCTGCAATCGGGATCGCAGGAATGGACAGAGCATTAAGAGCCAATGTAATCACCAAGAGCGGTAAAGCAGTAGAAACAGCCGGAGATATTGATGTTTTATTGCTTGATAAAACGGGAACTATTACAATCGGAAACCGTAAGGCGACCAGCTTTCACCCTTCTGTTGATATTCAGATGAATGATTTTATTAAAGCTGCAGCATTAAGTTCTGTAGCAGATGAAACTCCGGAAGGTAAATCCATTATTGAATTAAGTAAGTTAAAACCTGAAGATCTTTTAGTCGACAACCCCGTTTATATCGATTTTACAGCTGAAACCAGAACTTCGGGAATTGATTTTGAAAATATAAGAATCCGTAAAGGAGCTTATGATACTATTAAGAAACTGACTGAAAGAGCCGGAAATACTTTCCCTCAGGAAACCCAGGATGCTGTTACTCATATATCGGAAAATGGAGGAACTCCTTTGGTGGTATGTATTAATGAAAAAGTATGGGGCGTTATTGAGCTACAGGATATCATTAAAACCGGAATCCAGGAACGTTTCCAGCGTCTGAGAAAAATGGGAGTGAAAACCGTAATGGTAACGGGCGACAATCCTTTAACCGCTAAATTCATCGCTGAAAAAGCCGGTGTAGATGATTTTATTGCAGAGGCCAAACCTGAAGACAAAATGAACTACATTAAAAAGGAGCAACAGGAAGGAAAACTGGTTGCCATGATGGGAGACGGAACGAATGATGCTCCTGCCCTTGCACAGGCTGATGTAGGAGTAGCAATGAACAGTGGAACACAGGCTGCTAAAGAAGCCGGAAACATGGTGGATCTGGACAATGACCCTACCAAACTTATCGAAATTGTAGAAATCGGAAAACAGCTTTTGATGACTCGTGGGACTTTAACTACTTTCAGTATTGCTAATGATGTCGCTAAATATTTTGCCATTATTCCGGCATTGTTTATCACCTTTATTCCCGCTCTCCAAAAGCTGAATATTATGAATCTTCACAGCCCAGAATCAGCTATACTTTCAGCAGTCATTTTCAATGCGGTTATTATTCCTGCTTTAATTCCTTTGGCTTTAAAGGGAGTGGCATATAAACCAATCGGAGCAAGTGCCTTATTAAGAAGAAATCTCCTGATCTATGGCCTGGGAGGTATTATCATTCCTTTCATTGGAATAAAAATTATCGATTTATTCATCAGTTTATTCTTTTAAAGATTGTAAAAATGAAAAATTATATATCCTCAGCATTAAGACTAACCATAGTAATGCTGGTTATTGTACTTCTTTACTTAGGTTTTGTTTATATAGGTTCTTTATTTCTTCCTACTCACGGCAAGGCTGAAATTATTAACCATAAAGGACAAAAATTATACACAAATATCGGGCAGAATTTTACTTCTCCAAGATATTTCCATGGACGACCTTCTGCCATTGATTATAATGCGGCAGGAAGTGCAGGCAGCAATAAAGGACCGAGTAATGAAGAGTATCTCTCGACGGTGCAAAAGAGAATTGATTCTTTGAAAATACAGAATCCTGAGATGAAAAACACAGCGGTTCCTGTAGAATTGGTAACAGCCAGCGGTAGCGGTCTTGATCCTGATATCTCAGAAGAAGGAGCTCTGTATCAGGTCAAAAGAATTGCTAAAGAAAGAAACCTCCCTGAAAACAAAATAGAAGCTTTAATCCGGGAGCATACAGAGAACCCTCTTTTAGGTCCTTCTAAAGTGAACGTATTGAAGCTTAATATTGCATTGGACAACCTTAAATAAAATGATTCTCATGAAAAAGTATATCATCATTTGCTTTATGGCCAGTGTTTCTTTTTCTCAAGCCCAATCCTCGGATTCATTGAAAAAACATGTCACCTTTTCAGCCTATGCCGAATTATTTTACACTTATGATTTTAATGAGCCATCCAATCATTCCAGACAGAACTTTTTATATTCTTATAACCGGCACAATGAGATCAATCTTAATTTAGGGCTTATAAAAGCTGCTTATCAGGATAATAAAATACGGGCTAATCTTGCTTTAATGGCAGGAACGTATACTCAGGATAATATGGCAGCGGAACAGGATGCCCTGAAATATATCAATGAAGCCAATATAGGAATCAAAATCTCTAAAAATAAAAACATCTGGATAGATGTCGGGATCATGCCTTCCCACATAGGATGGGAAAGTGCCGTTGGAAAGGATAACATAAATCTGACACGAAGCCTTGCTGCCGAGAATTCTCCTTATTTTGAAACAGGAGCCAAAATCTCCTACCATTCGGACAACGGGAAATGGATGATCAGCGGACTGGTATTGAACGGCTGGCAGCGTATTGCCAAAACCGAAGGTAATCAGAGTATTTCTTTCGGGCATCTGCTTATTTATAAACCTGATGATCATATTACTTTAAACAGCAGTTCTTTTATTGGAAATGATCAACCTAAAAAGGATAAAAAAATGCGTTATTTTCATGATTTATATGGTAACTTTCAGCTGACAGATGCCTGGTCCGCAGTAATAGGATTTGATATCGGTGCAGAGCAGAAATTAAAGAACAGTAAGCAGTACAATATCTGGTACACTCCTAATATTCTGATGAAATATCAAATGGATGATCAATGGGCCGTAGCCGGAAGACTGGAATACTACAATGACAAAAACGGAGTTATCATCAAAACAGGAACACCCAATGGATTTCAGACTTATGGATATTCTTTCAATATAGATTATACGATTTTTAAGAATGTAATATTCCGTACCGAAGCCAGAGGATTTACTTCCAGAGATGCCATTTTTGTAAAAAATGAAGAAAATAAGCAAGGAAATTTTTTCATTACAACGAGCCTTGCAGCCTGGTTTTAACTTCTTAAGATTCACTTTATGTCATCAGCAGAACATTTTTTAGAATTAATTCAAAAATCCCGAAAAGGAAAATTTAAAATCTATATCGGGATGAGTGCTGGGGTCGGAAAAACTTTCCGGATGCTTCAGGAAGCCCATGCTTTACTGCGAAATGGGATTGGTGTAAAAATAGGCTATATAGAAACCCATGGAAGGGAAGAAACTTCCGCATTGGCAGAGGGCATTCCTGCAATCCCCAGAAGATCGGTGTTTTATAAAGGTAAAAGCCTCGATGAAATGGATACACAGTCTATCATCAACGAACATCCGGAAGTAGTTTTAGTAGATGAACTGGCCCATTCGAATGTGGAGGGTTCTAAAAATAAAAAAAGATGGCAGGACGTCATGGAAATCCTTGATAATGGAATTAATGTGATAAGTGCCATAAATATCCAGCATATTGAAAGTCTAAATGAAGAAGTCAAAAAAATCACCGGAATCGAGGTTTCAGAAAGAGTTCCGGACCGGATTCTTGCATTAGCGGATGAAGTCGTGAATATAGATTTAACAACTGATGAGCTCCTGACAAGGCTCAAAGAAGGGAAAATTTATAAAAAAGAGAAAATTCAAACTGCCCTAAACAATTTTTTTCAAAGCGGAACTATTCTTCAGCTCAGGGAACTGGCCCTTAAGGAAGTGGCAACCCATGTGGAAAGAAAGGTAGAAACAGAAATCAAAACCGAGAATTTTAAACCTATCAGGTTTCTCGCATGTATCAGCAGTAATGAAAAGATTGCCAAAAATATCATCAGAAAGACTGCCCGTCTGGCAAGCTATTATAATGGTCCCTGGACGGTTTTATATGTTCAGAGACCCTCAGAAAATCCGGAAAAAATAGCACTGGATAAGCAACGATATTTAATTAATAATTTTAATTTAGCACAGGAATTGGGAGCCAAAGTGGTAAGAATTAGAGAAAAGAGCGTACATAAAGGAATTCTGGAATATGTTATTCAACATAATATGACCACGGTATGTATAGGTAAACCTCACCCTAAACTATGGCATAGGATTTTTGGATACAGCTGGATTTATACTCTGATGAACAGACTGAACGAAAGGCAAATCGATATTATTATTTTATCTTAAAGTCATGAAACTTAAAACGAAACTCACATTGGGTGTAGGGCTGTTATTTTTACTGATCGTATTGCTTTCGGTTATAGGTTCCGTATATATCAATAAGCTGAAATCAGATACTGAAAAGATCCTTATCGCCAATTATAACAGTCTGGAATTTTCTCAGAACATGCTTTTAGCTTTAGATAAAATAGGTACGGACAGTGCAGTTGCTATAAAAGATTTCCAAAAAAACAATCTGTTACAGGAAAAAAACCTTACGGAATCCGGAGAGAAAGAGGCCACCTTAAACCTGAACCTTCATTTTAAAAGTTACCTTCAGCAGCCTACTCCTGAGAAAGAAAAGCTTATCCGGGAAGATCTGGTGAAAATCATGTCCCTGAACATGAAAAGCATCGAACGGAAGAGTGATATTGCTATCATTACAGCAGAAAATGCCACTTTCTGGATTGTAAGTCTGGGTACGGTATGTTTTCTTATTGCATTTGTACTGTTATTTAATCTGCCTCAAACGATCGCAGAGCCAATCAATCAGTTAACTTTCAGTATCAAGCAGATTGCAGAGAAGAACTATAATGAAAGGGTTCATTTTAAAGGAAGTGAAGAATTCAATGATCTGGCCCATTCATTTAATGTTATGGCGGAAAAGCTTCAGGAATACGAAAGCAGTACTCTTTCCAAACAATTAATGGATAAAAAGCGGATCGAAACTCTTGTAAACAATATGCATGATGCTGTAATCGGGCTGGATGAAAACCATTTCATTTATATGATTAATAATGAGGCGTTAAAAATCACCAATCTCCATAAAGAAGAAATTATTGGAAAAACTGCTCATGAAGTAGCCGTAAATAATGATCTTATCCGTGAACTACTGAAAAATATAGATCATCCGGATCAGGAACCTCTGAAAATTGTTACCGAGAATAAAGAGAATTATTTTGAACAGGATATTATCCCAATTAATATTGTAAAGACAGGGGAAAAAGAGAAAAAATATATCGGAAAAGTAATTCTTCTAAGAAACATTACTCCTTTCAAGGAACTCGATTTTGCAAAAACCAATTTTATTGCTACAATCTCTCATGAATTAAAAACTCCTATTGCTGCAATCAAAATGGGAGTGCAGCTATTGGGCAATCAAAAATTCGGAGCGTTAAATAATCAGCAACAGGAATTACTGAAAAGTATTAATGAAGATGGTCAACGTTTATTGGATATTACAGGGGAACTTCTTAATCTGTCTCAGGTGGAAACGGGGAATATCAGATTAAATATTGAAAAATGCTCTCCAAAAGAGATTGTACAGACTGCCATTAAAAACGTAGAGAAACTTGCAGAACAAAAGAATATTTCTATCAATGCTCAATATTTAGCTGATGAAAACTGCTTTATCGGTGCTGATTCTGGTAAGACGATATGGGTGATGAATAACTTTCTGAGCAATGCTATTAAACATTCGTTTCAGGATGAAAGTATTGAGATCAAGACAGAAAAAGAAGGTTCATACATCCGGTTCAGCATCACAGATACCGGAAGTGGTATTGATGAAAAATACCACCGTCAGATCTTTGATCGCTATTTCCAGGTTCCGGGCGAGCATCAAAACGGAACAGGTCTGGGATTAGCTATTTCAAAAAACTTTATCGAAAAACAAAACGGTGAAATTGGAGTAGAAAGCAGTCCCAATCAGGGAAGTACTTTTTACTTTAAACTGCCTTTAGTTTAAAATATGTCTTGGAGTATTTATTC
>NZ_JALAHD010000220.1 GCF_022712095.1 Chryseobacterium sp.
ATTAAAGATATTCTTATGAAAAAGATTTTTTTATTACTGCTTTCTTTTGTTGCATTTTTTCAGAATTGTACCAATCAGAAAAGCGAATTATCTCAAGCTAAAACAAAGGAACTTATGGGAAAAACAATATATGATTTCAAAGTAGAAAGCCTGGATGGTAAAGAAATTAATTTTGCCGATTTCAAAGGAAAAAAAATTCTTATCGTCAATACAGCTTCTGAATGCGGATTTACACCACAGTATGCAGATCTTGAAAAGCTTTATGAGGAGTATAAAGATAAACTGGTAATCGTAGGTTTCCCTGCCAATAATTTTGGAGGACAGGAACCGGGGTCGAATACAGAGATTGGAGCTTTCTGTCAAAAAAATTATGGAGTAACATTTCCTATGGCGGCAAAAGTTTCTGTAAAAGGAGAAGATACTGCTCCTATATTCAAATACCTTACAGAAAAAGAGTTAAATGGATTCAAGAATACTACAATCCTTTGGAACTTTACCAAGTTTTTGGTAGATGAGAACGGAAAGCTGATTGATACTTTTGTAAGTACTACCAAACCTACAGATGAAGCGATTACCAAGTATTTAAAATAAAATTATACATAATTAATCTCCTTAGAAACTAGGGAGATTTTTTTATTTATCCTCCCATATTTTTTTCTGCAAAACAAAAGATATTTCCCAATTTGATACTTGAATATCCATTGCTTTTAATTTTGGATGAATTAATCATAGCCTTAGCAAGAATAGAGGTAGGCAAGGGTTTCTGGCTTTCCAGTAAACCCAGTTTATTGGCGAATTTAATAATCCGGCTTCCTAAAGCTTCTCCCGTTCTGTCCGAATCTTTTCTATCCAGCATTCCAGGTTTAAAAATGGTAATTTTATTAAAATGAAGTTGTTTTACGGCTTCCTCCAGCTCACCCTTCATTCTTGAATAAAATATTTTAGACTTAGGATTGGCTCCATAAGAAGATACCAGAATATAATCTTCTACATTATTTTCTTTAGCTGCTTTAGCGAATTCATACTGATAATCAAAATCTACCTTTCTTTGAGCTTCTTTACTGCCGGCATCTTTAAGAGTAGTTCCCAGACAGGAGAAAGCCACATCACCCTTGATCAGATGCTTCCATTCATCAGGTTTTGAAAAATCTATAATATGGATATTGAGTTTTTCATTTTGGATATCCAGAGGTTTCCTGACAAAAATATCGACTTTTTCAAAGTCTTTATCATTGAGTAACTGATTAACGAGATCTTTTCCTGTGGCACCTGTAGCACCGATTACTAAAGCTTTCATGAATGAGGATTTTGATGTAGTACTAAAATTACGAAAATTTCCCATACCATCTCAAAATAAAAACCCCGCTAAACAAAGTTCAACGAGGCTTCTGTCATAATGATGGAATATTTTTAATAATCTATACTTACAAAATCTCCATTTAAATTAAATATAAGATCAATATTATTAGTTAGTTCCACCTCAATGTGAGAAGGTTCTTTATCTATTGAATTTACATTAACATTGGGATAGTTTTGTGAAATGTACTGTATAATTTTAGTATCTATAAATCCGGTAGGGATACTTCCGTAATCATTTTCCTGACTTACGCTTAGCCATGTCCCATCTTCTGAAAAATCAGCTTCATAACCGTTTGTCATATCTACTTCGTATACTGTACCGTCATATTCTGCGGGAACATTCTTTTCAACCCTGGCAATAGATTCATTTTCAAAATAAGTATTTAAGAATGTTTTGGTTGTAGCAGGAAGCTGGTCCGGCCTGATAGTTCTATCATTATCATCGTCATTACAAGATACTGAGACTAAACCAATAAGAGAGAATGCTAATGCTGTAATTAATTTTTTCATTTGTAGTTGTAATTATTTGAATTCTATTAATTTCTTAATCATCTATTCTGGTGAAGTTTCCTTTGGAGTCAAATTCAAGCTCTAAACCGTTGGAAATATCCACATGATATCCAAATCTCTTTTTTTCGATTTTTTTAATAAATGTTCCCGGGAACTTTTGTTTTACATACTTCTGAATAGTAGCTGGAGCTACACTGAAAGGAATGCCAGACTGATTATTTTCTATTTCTTCCCATGCACCATCTCTTCCGAACTCTATTGATGTTCCGTTGTCCAGATACACTTTATAATCTTTAGCTATCCCGGCAATACTTTCTTTTTGAGCTTGAGATATTTTCTGTTTACCAAAATTTTTACTGATAAACTGTTGTGAGGTTTTTGGAAGTTCTCCACTTGGAATTACAGTATCCTGAGCATAGATTTGTACCCCTGTCATCATAGCAGCAAAAACGAAGATTGCTTTTAGTTGTATTAATAATTTCATTGTCTTATCTTTTAGTACAACAAAATAAAGAATACACTTAGGAAAGAATTAGGAATTTTTTCTATTAAGTGTGAAATAATGCCTGTGATCTTTAAAATAATAATCTAATGTCAGACAATTACTTTTATTGATAATACTTTGGACAATAGAAAGTCCTAATCCTGTAGAAGACTGGTCTTCACCTTTTTTATAAAACCTTTTGAAGATTTTATTTTTATCAAGAGCATTTCCATCTGAAGATGTATTGGATATAATGATTTTATCCAGATGAATATCTACTTGAATATAAGCTTTCTTGGGAGTATATTTTATAGCATTGAATATAAGATTATTAAGGAGAACCTGTAATAGATGTTTGTTGAAATAAATATTAAAGGTCTGATATTCATTGAGTGTAAAATTCAGGTCTTTATATAGCAGCCATTCCTGGATTTCTTCTTGGATATTATTAATGATTTCATTGGCATTGACTTCACTTTCATTCTGGAATTGTCTGTTTTCGATTTTTGAAAGCATTAGAAGTGAATTCACTAAATCAGACATTCTTTTAGTAGTCTTTTTTATTTCTACAAGCTGGTTAAGATTATTTTCATCCAGTTCTTCATTTTCTATCATCCAGTCGAGTTTATTCTGAATGATATTAATAGGAGTCTTCAGTTCATGAGAAGCATTTTCGATGAAACCCTTTTGCTGTAAAAAGGTTTCCTGATTATCTTCCAGCATTTGAGTGATTCCTGTAGAAAGATCATTGAATTCTTTAATAGGAGTCTGGATTGTTTTAAAATTAATTTTTTCTCCGAATCGATACTGTTCCAATTGTGAAACAATTTTTTTCAAAGGTTTAAAGGCTTTGCTGAGGACAATTTGATTCGTAGCATAAATACTTGCAATAAGCAAAATATAAAGAACGATCAATGCAGTGAGCAAATTATAAATAAGATCATCTTCTTCTATTGTCGAAGTATAAATTACTAGCTCATAAGCATTTCCCGGTTTATCAAAGAAATGAGTCGTCAATACGCGATAAGGCTCCTCCTCATTATCATAAGGCATGAAGATCATTTCATTTTTTAATTCATCCTTTTGTACAAATTTTTCTTTAGGAATAGGAGTAATTCTGAACTGATTGATACCGAATTCCCTGTTTTCATCCAAAATTTCAGGATTGGAATAAGCTTCCCGGATGATTTCTATTTTTTGATTTTTAAGACCGTCATCTACATTATCATATACTTCTTCAAGGATAAATGCATAAAAAAGACCTGCCCATACTGCAATCAGCAGGAATAAGGAAATTAGTAAGTATTTGAGTGTATAGTTTTTTAAATAGACAACCATTAAATTAATTTATAACCGATTCCATAAACAGCTGTTATATCCATATCAGCATGATGGCTTTTAAGCTTTTTTCGAAGATTTTTTACCTGAGAATAAATGAAATCCAGACTTTCTGCCTGATCGATATGATCTCCCCATATAGATTCCGCAAGAGTGGTCTTTTGAAAAGTTTTTCCAGGCCGGCTGATAAAATAATATAACATATCAAACTCCTTTCTGTTAAGCTGAATTTCCTGATCATTAATCATTACGATCCTGTCATCAAAATTCATTTTCAGGTTCTTGTAGGAGATCCATTGATTTCCTTCATGGTTCTTTCTCCTAATAACTGATTTTATTCTGGCAAAAAGTTCAGATAGATGAAAAGGCTTGGCAAGATAATCATCAGCACCCAGTTCAAGACCTTTTACTTTATCATCCACAGAATCCCGGGCAGAAAGTATAATCACCGAAGTATTTTTTTCCTTATTTTTTATTTCTTTCAGTAAATCCAGTCCACTGCCATCAGGAAGCGTAATATCGAGAAGTATGCAGTCATAATCATAATCCGATACTTTAAAGAGTCCTTCTTCAAAGTTTTCTGCAGATTCCACTGTGAATTTTTCCTTTTCCAGAAACTGCTGGGTTACTTCTCTAAGAGCATTTTCATCTTCAACAATAAGAATTTTCATATACAATACTAATCTTAAAATCTGGAATGAATTGGGAATATACAAAAAATATAAGCAAAAAATAATATATTTGATTTATATCAGAAATATAAAATATGGAAATAGAAGAGATAAGAGAATATGGTTTGAATAAAAAAGGAGTCACTGAAAGTTTTCCATTTGATAATGAAACACTAGTCATGAAAGTAGGCACTAAAATATTTATGATGATCTCACTTGAGAGTAACCCGCTTTCTGTTAATGTAAAGACAGATCCTGAGTGGAGCCAGGAATTACGTGAACAATATCCGCAGATCACCGGAGCTTACCATATGAACAAAACCCATTGGAATTCCGTAATGACAGAAGGATTAAAAAAAGAGTTGATACTAACACTGATTGATCATTCTTATGATCTTGTATTTTTATCACTAACTAAAAAGATAAGAGAGGAGATCACAAACAGTTAGAAAGAGAAATTTTCAGTAAGCCTTTTATCCTCATCCAGTCTCTCGATGAGCTTTTCAAGACTTTCAAATTTTATTTCTTCATGAAGGTAGTCCCTGAATTTTACTGTGATTTTTTGATCATAAATATCCTCATCAAAATTAAGAATATAGACTTCAACAGTCAGTTTATCTCCATTGACGGTCGGATTGGTTCCAATACTCAACATTCCCTTATATTGTTTATTATTGACAAAAGTCTCTACAATATAAGCACCTTTCTTGGGTAAAAGTTTAATGGAATCTGTTTCTATATTGGCTGTAGGGTAGCCGATTGTTCTTCCGATTTTTTTTCCGTGGGTTACTGTTCCTGAAACAGAGTAGGAGTATCCCAGCATTTCATTGGCTTCCTTTATATTTCCCTCCAAAAGAGCATTACGCACTTTTGTAGAACTAATATTATTCTCATGGATATTGATGGCTTCCATTTGCTCAACTTTAAAATCGAGTTCTTTTGATAATTTCTGAAGCAATTCAAAATTGCCGCTTTTATTCTTTCCGAAAGAGTGATCATAGCCTATAATAAGGTATTTTATATGAAGCTTGTCTACTAAAATCTGACGTACAAATTCTTCACCGGTAAGGTTTCTGAATTCTTCATCAAATTCTTTCAGGAATAAATTATCAATACCATATTTCTCCATCAGGTATTTCTTTTCTTCTAAGGTATTCAGAAGTTTTAAATCTTCATTAGGATTGAAAACAAAGCGCGGATGAGGCCAGAAAGTGAGAATGGCGGTTTCCAGATTATTGTTGGTACCTACTTTTATTAATTCATCGATAATACTTTTATGCCCAAGATGTACCCCGTCAAACATCCCTAAAGATAGTGCCAGAGGTTTTTGAGAAGAATATTCGCTAAAATTCTTGAAGATTTTCAAAACGGAAAAAATTTGACTGCAAATATAAAACCTTTCCAATGATCTATAATAATATAGAGGAAGTTATTTTGTGTTATGTTGTTTTTATATTGTTTATTATATGGAGTACAAATTGAATGGGAAAAGTCCCAATAGATTAGAAAAATTTATTTCAAAATATAATTTGAGACCCTTAAAAAAGCATGATAAAAATCTTTTTTTTAGCAATTGCAGGTTTGTGAAGTTTCATTATATTTGCACCAAGAAAAAATTTAGCAATGGCAAACCAAATTAAAGGAAAAATTTCTCAAATTATTGGTCCGGTAATCGACGTTGTTTTTACAGATGTGGAATCTGTTCCAAGTATCTATGACGCGTTAGAAATTACAAAAGGAAACGGTGAAAAAGTAATCTTAGAAGTAGAGCAGCATATTGGTGAAGATACAGTAAGATGTATTGCAATGGATGCTACAGACGGTCTTCAAAGAGGGCAGGAAGTAATTGGATATGGAAATCCTATTACAATGCCAATCGGAGAAGCTGTAAACGGAAGACTATTCAACGTTGTTGGTGATGCTATAGACGGACTTCAGAATATTTCTAAAGAAGGTGGATTGCCAATCCACAGAGAAGCTCCGAAATTTGATCAACTTTCAACTTCTGCAGAAGTTTTATTTACAGGTATTAAAGTAATCGACCTAGTTGAGCCTTACGCAAAAGGAGGTAAAATTGGATTGTTCGGTGGTGCCGGAGTAGGTAAAACAGTATTGATCCAGGAGTTAATTAACAATATTGCAAAAGGACACGGAGGACTTTCAGTTTTTGCCGGAGTAGGTGAAAGGACGAGAGAGGGAAATGACCTTTTAAGAGAGATGCTTGAATCAGGTATTATTAAATACGGAGATGATTTCATGCATTCTATGGAAAACGGAGGATGGGATCTTTCTAAAGTAGATTTAGAAGCTATGAAAGATTCTAAAGCAGCATTCGTTTTTGGACAGATGAATGAGCCGCCAGGTGCGAGAGCAAGAGTAGCACTTTCCGGGCTTACATTAGCTGAATATTATAGAGATGGTGGAGAAAGCGGACAGGGTAGAGACGTACTTTTCTTCGTAGATAATATCTTCCGTTTTACACAGGCTGGTTCTGAGGTGTCTGCACTTTTAGGTCGTATGCCGTCAGCGGTAGGTTACCAACCGACTCTTGCTTCTGAGATGGGAGCAATGCAGGAAAGAATTACTTCCACTAAAAACGGATCTATTACTTCAGTACAGGCAGTATATGTACCTGCGGATGACTTAACTGACCCGGCTCCTGCAACTACATTTGCCCACTTGGATGCAACAACAGTATTGGACAGAAAGATTGCTTCATTGGGTATTTATCCTGCAGTAGATCCTCTAGCTTCTACATCAAGAATCTTGGCTCCGGAAGTAATCGGTGAAGATCATTACAACTGCGCTCAAAGAGTAAAAGAAATTCTTCAGAGATATAAAGCGCTTCAGGATATCATTGCTATCCTTGGTATGGAAGAACTTTCTGAAGAAGATAAATCTGTAGTTTACCGTGCTAGAAAAGTTCAGAGATTCTTATCTCAGCCTTTCCACGTAGCTGAACAGTTTACAGGTATTCCTGGCTCATTAGTGGATATCAAAGATACTATTAAAGGTTTCAACATGATTATGGATGGTGAATTAGATCACTTACCGGAAGCTGCTTTCAACCTTAAAGGAACTATTGAAGAAGCCATCGAAGCCGGACAAAAAATGTTAGCTGATAACGCGTAATAATGCTAATTGCCGATAGCTAATAGCTATTAGCCAAAAGCCAAAAGCAATTTAAAATGAATATAAAAATTTTAACACCCGAATACGTAGTTTTTGAAGGAGAAGTAAGTTCTGTATTATTGCCTGGTAAAAATGGTGAATTTCACATCATGAAAAATCACGCAGGAATCGTTTCTTCTTTAATAGGTGGAAAAGTAAAATTATATGTAAATTCAATTGATGATACATATGCTAAAAATTTTACCAGAGAGAATGAAAAAGACTCTGTTTTTTCTTATCCTATCAAAAGCGGTGTTGTAGAATTCAATCATGATAAAGGAATTATCCTTTGTGAATAAATTAAAGAAAAAGCTAAATATATTTTCAAAAAAGTGTAACTAAATTGTTGCACTTTTTTTATATTGTAGAAAATCTGATTGTATGAAAAAATGCATGATCATATTATTTACGATTTTAGGATTGGTCATTAATGCGCAGAATGTTAAAATTAAAAGAGGAATTGTAAGTCTGGATGGTATTCATGTAGCCAAAATATCTGATAAATCAAAAGTCTATACTTTTATGGATTTGAAAGAAACACCGATTTATACGATTGAATTCGTTGATAAAAGTATTGTTGATTCTGTTCGTGACAGCTATATTAAATTGAATCGAATCTACAATCAGGATAAGACTATTGAGCTGGATTATATTTCTCCTTCGGCTTTCTCAGGTGAAGAAAAATCTGCGGCTTATACGTCGGTAAAAAGCTTAAGAATAATTGATGAAAGAGGAATTAATATCAAAAATCTGGATGAGCTTTTTAAAAATACTCCTAAAAGAAAACTTGATGCAAAGACAAAAGAAGCTTACACAATAAGAACTAAAGTTGATAAGCTAAATATTACGGTGAATAATGTTGGAGAGATTTTAAGTAATGGAAAACCTGTCGGATACTTCACTAATTTACCACCAAGTTTTGGTTCAGAAGAAACGATTACCGATAAAACCTTCGTAGATATTGAAATTTATGATGCAAACAGTAAATTTATAGGAAAGTATATTACCACAACAAAACAGATTAAGTCAGCCGGGGGAAAGGTTTTTACCCTTTACAGAGAAATGTCGGGAAGGGCCTCTATACTAAAGTTTCCAACTTATAAAGCTATCGCAGAACGAATGGCAATTATGGATCCGAATTTTATTAAAGTACAGGAAAAAGTAATGGTAGGTGAAGTGACAAAAGATGGTGTTCAGAAATAGAAAGAAGAGATTTAACCCGCTTACAAAAGATACAAATTTAATAGGGGTGGGCTTTAGCCCATTCTCATAAAAATAAAAACTCAATAAGCTTTAGCCAAAACTTACAATCATAAACTCAAAATTATTCCATTATCCTTAAGCTGCTGAATTGGTTTAGAAAACCAAAACAATTCAAAATCCTCAAAATATTCTTCAAACTGAGCTTTCAATTGCTGAAGACTAAGTTTTTTTGAAGTTTCCAGTCCATTTTCTCCCAGAATTTTTATCAGCCACTCTGCTTTTTCCTGTTCTAAATCTATCTTAACAATATTAGTTTTGAGATGAAATGAGATTCTTGTATATGGCCAAGAGTTTTGTTTTTTAGTTTTTATGTAATTCTCAGCGATTACGTTTTTTTCTAAAAAAATGACTTTAGAATTACCCTTAAAAATGAAATCCTCTTCTTCTAAGAGACAATCATGGATATAATCCGGATGAATTGTCGTTCTAGGAATTTTGAAATCAAACCAGTTTTGTAAAGGAATATCAAAATTAATCCCGTGCATAAAATTGAAAATAGATTTTTTCAAACCATAACTGAATTGGCTATGATCAATTCCTGTCTGATCTGTAAATTCAATATCATTATTGGCAAACTCAATTCTTTGTTTTAGAGGGCTAATTCCAAATTCTTCGGGACTGATCCCAATGGGAGAGTGAGCGGTCAACGCAAACTGATGCCAGAAACCACTTTGAATAATTCCCATTTCAAACATCTGCCTTACCATTTCTAAAGAATCTACTGTTTCCTGAATGGTTTGAGTAGGGTAGCCATACATCAGATAGGCATGAACCATAATTCCCGATTCTGTAAAATTTCGAGTCACTTTGGCAACCTGTTCTACTGAAACTCCTTTATCAATCAGTTTTAATAACCGGTCACTTGCTACTTCCAAGCCTCCAGAAACCGCTACACAACCTGAAAGTTTCAATAAAAAGCATAAATCCTGAGTAAAACTTTTCTCAAATCGTATATTGGTCCACCAGGTAACCACCAGTTTTCTACGTAAAATCTCTAATGCAACTTCTCTCATTAACGCTGGAGGAGCAGCTTCATCAACAAAATGAAATCCTGTTTCACCTGTTGTTTTGATGAGCTCTTCCATTCTGTCTACCAGTATTTTAGCAGAAATGGGCTCATATATTTTTATATAGTCCAGAGAAATATCACAGAAAGTACATTTACCCCAATAGCAACCATGAGCCATTGTAAGTTTATTCCACCTTCCGTCGCTCCATAAACTGTGCATAGGATTGGCAACTTCTATAACGGAAATATATTTTTCTAAAGGTAAATCTATGTAATCAGGTGTTCCTGTTTCAGATTGTTTATAATCTTTCTTTTTTGAATTGTTTTTATAAGTAACAGTTTGATTTTCTAGTAAGAAAGTTCTTTTATATTCAAGTTCTGTTTCCGGATGGCTTTCAAGACTTTCATATAATAATTCTATGGGAAGCTCACCGTCATCTAAAGTAATGAAATCAAAAAATTCAAAAACCCGTGGATCATTTACTTCTCTTAATTCCGTATTAGGAAATCCCCCACCCATAGCAATTTTGATATGGGAATAATTTTTCTTAATAAACTGAGCACATTTAAAAGCAGAATATAAATTTCCGGGAAAGGGGATAGAAAAACATACCAGCTTAGGTTGGATCAGTTCCAGTTTCTTTTGAAGAATCTCTAATGTTATTTGATCAATAAATGTAGCCTGTCCCTTTAGTCTAGAGTAAAGCTCATCAAAAGAATTCGCACTTTTCCCTAATCTTTCTGCATATCTGCTGAAGCCAAAATCAGAATCTATATTTTCAATGATAAAATCAGATAAATCTTCTAGATATAAGGTGGCAAGATGTTTAGCTTTATCCTGTAATCCCATATTTCCAAAAGCAAATTCCATATCATCCAAATGATTGAAACGGGAAGCTTCCGGAAGAAAATTCATACTGCATATCTGCCTTGCTAACGTAGGATTTCTGTTTTGTAAAAAAAGGATAACCTGATCAATAGTTTTGATATATTCATCCCTTAGCGTAAAGATCCTTTGAGCATTTTCAGATATATTCTGAAGATTAATTGAAGTGCGGAAGACTTCCTTAATCCCTTCTTTTGAAAATAGCCCTAAAATAACTTCAATTCCTAAATCCATCTGATAGCTTGAAATATTTTTGGTATTTAAAAAACCTTTAATATAAGCTGTTGCCGGATAAGGAGTATTAAGTTGGGTAAATGGCGGAGTAATAAGAAGCAGATCTTTCAAAAGTAAATTTTTGCAAATATATTTTAAATAAATTAAACTTTCAGAGCTTACAATTTTTTAGTTGATGTCCGAAATAGTTTAAGCATGCATCACTCTTTTGCGCTCTGAAACTATATTAAGAATTACTCCTAAAAGGATTAGTACAATTCCTATCAGAAGATTGAACGTAAATTTTTCATGAAACATCATTACACTTATCATTACGGCAACTACAGGTTCCAGAGCTCCTAGGATAGCTGTTGGCGTTGATCCAATATATTTGATGGCATACACCAGGCACAGGCTTGAAATAACTGTGGTAAGAAATGCAAAAATGATGAAATTTAAAAATATTGAAACCGAAGGAATAGTAAATGATTCCTGACTGTTCAATGCTTTAAACATAAAAAATGCTGCAGTAAAAAGCATAGAATAGAAAGAGAGCTTGAATCCTGAGACCTTTAAATTAGATTTATTAACGATAACCATATAGGAAGCATAGAAAAGTGAACTCAGCATAACAACACCCAGCCCGGTAAAGTTGATTTCCATACTTTCTCCTTTCATGCACAGTACAGTTACTCCTGCAAAAGCAAGAAGTAAAGAGATAACCGATAGCTGAGTCAGTTTTTCTTTATAAAAAAAGAACATAATCAGTGCTACGATTACAGGATATACAAAGAGTACGGTAGACGCAATTCCAGGTGTAAGCAAATCATATCCTATAAAAAGAAACTCGGACGAAAGTGCATAACAGGTCCCTAAAGTTATTAAAATTAAGGCTTCCTTTTTATTGATCTTAAAGCTTTCCTTTGAATAAAGGAGATAGCCTCCTACCATTAAAGCAGAAAATAGAAATCTATAAAATAGGGTAATATTCATTGAAAAATGAGCCTGCTTAAGAGGCAATATAAAAATAGGGATAAGCCCGAACGATACTGCGGACATGATTCCTAAAAGATAACCTTTAAATTTCATTTTTAGTTTTACCTATTTCATTTGTTTGATGATAATAAAAGCCACTGAAATTCAGTGGCTTTTATTATATTTAGATCGGTTTAAAACTTAAACCCTGTTCCTGCAGGAGTTTTTGTTCCGCTTCTTTATAGTAACCACTTACCAGTTTATCATGAATTGCTTCAAATGCTTTAAGGGTTTCATTAATTTCCGAATCCGTATGTGAAGCTGTAGGAATCAACCTTAAAAGAATCATTCCTTTTGGAATTACCGGATATACTACCACTGAAGTGAAAATTCCATAATTTTCTCTCAGATCTTTTACAAGAAGGGTAGCTTCTACAGGTGATCCCTGCATCATTACTGGTGTTACACATGTATTGGTATCTCCAATATTGAATCCTTTTTCTCTAAGACCATTTTGTAATTTGTGTACATTTTCCCAAAGCTTAGCTTTGATTTCAGGTCTTGATCTTAAAAGTTCTAATCTTTTCAATCCACCGATTACCATTGGCATCGTTAATGATTTAGCAAAGATTTGAGATCTTAAGTTGAATTTTAAATATCTGATAATTTCTTTATTTCCGGCTAAGAAGGCTCCGAAACCAGCCATAGACTTTGCAAAAGTAGAGAAGTAAACATCGATCTGATCCTGACATCCCTGCTCCTCGCCAGCTCCGGCTCCTGTTTTTCCTAAAGTACCAAATCCGTGAGCATCATCTACTAATAATCTGAACTGATATTTTTCTTTAAGAGCACAGATTTCTTTGATTTTACCCTGTTGTCCTCGCATTCCGAAAACTCCTTCTGTAATTACTAAAATACCGCCACCAGTTTCTTCAGCCACTTTAGTTGCTCTCTGAAGGTTTTTTTCAAGACTTACCATATCATTATGTTTGTAGGTAAATCTTTTTCCGGCATGTAATCTTACTCCGTCTACGATACATGCATGTGAATCCACATCATAAACGATCACATCATTTCTATTAACCAGAGCGTCTATTGTAGATACCATTCCCTGATAACCGAAGTTTAATAAATAAGCAGATTCTTTTTGAACAAATTCGGCTAATTCTCTTTCCAGTTGTAAATGTTGCTCAGTTTCTCCGGACATTGCTCTTGCTCCCATAGGGTAGAACATTCCATATTCTGCAGCAGCTTTGGCATCGGCTTCCTTTACTTCAGGATGATTACATAATCCTAAATAATCATTAGCACTCCAAAAAATTACCTCTCTTCCCTGGAACTGCATTCGCGGTCCGATAGGTCCTTCTAATCTTGGAAAAATAAAATAGCCTTCACCATAATCAGCAAATTGACCAAGAGGTCCTGGATTTTGCTTTATTCTTTCAAAAATATCTAACATTTTTAAAGGGTTTTTAAGTAAAAAAGCCTTTTAAGATTCTACAAAAAAGGCTTGATTTGTATCGTAAATTATTTATTATTTAATGAATTCCGTTTTAAAAACTTCATCATAGTTGTGTACACAGTTGTTAACGAAACCTTGTTCTGCCATCCATTTATCACTATATACCTTAGTGATATATCTTGAGCCATGGTCCGGGAAAATAAGAATAACCATATCATCCTTAGAGAATTCATGAGACTGGGCATACTGTATTAGAGCCTGAGTGACAGCTCCTGTGGTATATCCCCCCATGATAGCTTCTTTTAAAGCAATTTCACGGGTCCTGTAAGCTGACATTTCATCATTAACTCTTACAAACTCATCTACTTTATCAAATAAAAGAGCGGAAGGAATTAAATTTTTTCCCATTCCCTCGATTTGATAAGGGTGAACATCTTCTTTATGGATTTCTCCTGTTTCATGATAGCTTTTCAGTATAGATCCATCTGCATCCACACCGATTACTTTGATATTAGGATTTTTTTCTTTCAGGAATTTAGCTGATCCGGATAAAGTTCCTCCGGTTCCGGTACAGGCAAAAAGGTGAGTGATCTTACCTTCAGTCTGTTCCCATATTTCAGGGCCTGTTGTCTGGTAGTGAGCATCAATGTTTAACTCATTAAAATACTGATTAATATACACTGAATTAGGTGTTTCTGCTGCAATCCTTTTCGCTACTTCATAATAAGATCTCGGATCATTTGCGGGAACATTCGCTGGACAAACATATACAGTAGCGCCAAGAGCTTTAAGGTATGCAATTTTTTCAGGTTTCGTTTTATCACTTACTGCAAGAATACATTGATATCCCTTGATAATGCAAACCATTGCAAGAGAAAAACCAGTATTTCCTGATGTAGTTTCTACAACTACAGAACCTTCCTTTAATAAACCTTTTTCCTCAGCGTTTTCTATAATGTGAAGTGCAATTCTATCTTTTGTGGAATGTCCAGGATTATATGATTCTAACTTGGCGTAAACAGTTGCAGGTATATCTTTTGTTACAGTATTTAGCTTTACCAACGGAGTGTGTCCTACTAGGCCAAGAATATTATCGTAAACATTACTCATTATTTGTTATTTTTCAATAAAAATCTGACCGCAAAAATACAAAAAAATAAATAATATCTAAACTTTTGTTCAATTAGTAATCCACTAAAAGATAAATATCATTTTTTTGCTTGCAATCTTAGCCCTTGAGTACTGACAAAAACTACGCCAAAACCTTTAAATTTTGTTAAATATAACATAAAATCATCCAAAAACCTTATTTTCGCACTATTGAATTAATTGTATGAAAAACTGGACTTTTAAGCGATGGAACACCGTTTTAGGGTGGGTAATTTTTGTAATTGCATTTTTTACTTATTTATCAACCATAGAGCCCAATTTCAGCTTTTGGGATTGTGGAGAATATATTTCTTCTGCCGTAAAGCTGGAGGTAACGCACGCACCAGGTGCTGCTTTATTTCAAATTGTGGGGGCTGTGGCCGCCATTTTTGCATTTGGGAAAGGTGAAAATTATTCCATTGTTATCAACGCGATGTCTGCACTTTTCAGTGCTTTTACTATTTTGTTCTTATTCTGGACAATTACTCATTTTGTAAGAAGACTTCTCAATAAAGATTTTGAAGAAGTTACCAAACATCAGGAAATCTCCGTGCTTTTTGCCGGAGTAATCGGGGCTTTATGTTTTACTTTTTCCGATACTTTCTGGTTTTCTGCAGTAGAAGGAGAGGTTTATTCTATGGCTTCTATGTTTATTGCCCTTTTGGTTTGGTTAATTACTAAGTGGGAAAATGAATATAATATTCAGGGAAATGAAAGATGGATTATCCTTATTTTCTTTGTAGTAGGACTTTCCGTGGGCGTACACATGATGGGTATGCTTGCTATTCCTGCAGTTTGTTTAGTCTATTATGCCAGAAACTATAAGTTCACTTGGAAAAACTTTATTTGGGCAAACGTTATTACTCTTATTATTTTAATTCTTGTTTTCAAAGTAATTTTCCCTCTGATCATGACAATGTTCGGAAGACTGGAAATATTTTTTGTAAATGGTTTAGGACTGCCATTCCATTCAGGAACGATTGTAGCCTTTATTATTATGGTTACTGCATGTTACCTTATTATAAAATATGCCAGAAATACCAAGAAGAATGTTTATCAGACAATTGCGCTTTCTCTTGTTTTTATGGTGATAGGCTTTTCATGTTGGATGGTAATTCCCATCAGAGCAAACGCTAATCCTCCGATGAACCTTAATGATCCTGATACTGCTATCGGAATGCTGGATTATTATAATAGAGAACAATATGGAGACTGGCCGACAATCTATGGGCAAAACTATACCGCTTTTCTTGATGCTAACGGAATTGAGAAAAATGAAGACGGAAGTTTTAAAACAAAAAAAACCGGAGATGTATATGAAAAAGATGAGAAAACCGGAACATACAGAAAAGTAAATGACCGTTTTAACTATGTATTCAATAAGTCCCAAGTCAGTCTTATGCCGAGAATGTTTAATGAAGACAAAACGGTAATGTCCAATTATATTTCTATGTATGGAGCTCCGGATTTTACATTCAATTATGATAATGATAATGTAGTGGACAACCCTCAGGCTAAGGAAATTTTTGAAGATTTAAGAAAGAAATATGATGATAAATCGATCACGGTTTCTGATTATTTAAAGGTAAGACCTTATGACCTTATTAAAGTACAGAAACCATCCTTTGCCCAAAACATGGATTATTTCTTTACATTCCAGAACGGATATTATTTTGTAAGATATCTGATGTGGAATTTTGTAGGAAGACAGAATGACCTGGAAGGAAATATGGAAAGTACCAATGGGAACTGGATTTCAGGATTTTCTTTTATAGATGATGCTTTATGGGGGAATCAGGATAAGATGCCCGCAAAATTTAAAAATGAAAGTACCGTTAAATTCTTTTTCTTACCGCTGCTTTTAGGACTGATCGGATTCTTTTTCCAGTTAAACAGGGATTTCGGCAGATTCTATGCATTACTCTCTTTATTTATTCTTACCAGTGTAGGTATCATATTTTATACAGGGGTAAAACCATTTGAACCGAGAGAAAGAGATTATGCAATGGTAGGGTCTTTCTATGCATTTGCCATTTGGATAGGCCTTGGGGCGGGTGCTCTCTTATGGCTCTTACAGTCAAAAGTAAAATCGAATGGCGTAAATATCGCAGCGGGAGTTATTTTAATGGGAGTCCCTCTTATGATGGGATTCCAGAACTATAATCCTCATGATAGAAGTAACAGATATACAGCTTATGATTATGCTTATTCCGTATTAAAGTCTTTACCGAAAGAAGATATTCTATTCGTATATGGGGATAATGATACATATCCGGTTTGGGCTATTCAGGAGACTGAGAGATTCCGTGATGATGTGAAAGTGGTTAACTTTACCTTACTATCTACTCCATGGAATATCGATCAGGTAAAGAGAAGAACTTATAATGCAATGCCAATTCCGAGTCAGTTAACTCATGATGACTACAGAGATGGAGTAAATGATCAGGTTTATCTGATGAAAAAAGAAGACTGGAAAAATATATTTGATAATCTTGAGCAGCAGGGAGCTCCTGCAACTGAATTACAGATGTTCAGAAAATACTTGGTTCAGGATTCAATGACCCTGAAAGAAGCTGTTAACTTCATTAAATTTAAATCTCCTCAAAAAGATGAAATCTTAAAAATGATCTTTGGAGAAGAGCGTTATGAAAAATATAATTTTTTACCTGTAACTAAATTTATCCTGCCGGTTAATAAGAATAATGCTTTAAAAGCGGGAATCATTACAGCTGCGGATATGCCTAATACTGTAAATCAGATTACGATTGATTATAAAGGAAGTACATTATATAAAAATAATCTGATGATGTTTGATATTCTGGCGAACTTCGATTGGAAAAGACCAATTAACTTTTCATCAGGAGGTGTTTATGACAGTGAGAATATTTTCTATCTGGATGAATATTTACAATTTGACGGATTCAGTTATCGCCTGATTCCTATTCATACACCGAGAAGTATAGACGGAGATATAGGTAGGGTAGATGCTGATCAGCTATATAATGTAGTGAAAAATTTCAAATGGGGTAACTTTAAGAATCTGAATGTTCACTTCGATGAAACAGCTACTTCCAATATTATCAGCTACAGAACATCTGCAAGTAGAGCAGCAGCTGCTTTATCATTAAACGGGCAGAAAGGAAAAGCGCTGGAATTATTAGATCTGGCAGCGAAAGAGATTCCTGCGGAAAAGTATAATGATCCACGTTCTTTAAGCTCAATTGTGTATGGATATATCGTAGCAGGAGAAGAGCAGAAAGGATTAAAACTTGCAGAAATCCTTAAAAAAGGAATTTTTGAAGAATATGATTATTACTTAAGTTTAAGCTCTACTGAACAGCGTTACTTAGGCAGACAAATGAGGACAAAACCTATGGAATATTCATTAGTAGTTTCTGCTGTCACTGATGCCTATATGAAAATAGGACAAAAAGATAAAGCATATTCTTATTTAGTACAGTCTATTGAACCAATTGATAAGAAGTTCAATGTATTTGTAAAGGATCTTCAGCAGATGGGTAAAGAAAAGGCAATCAGTGAATCTGAAAATGTACAGAAAATCACACCATTCTACCAGTATTTATTTGATATAATGGAACCTTTTGATTCCACTTATTCGAAAGAAAAGGAAGATCAGATAACCACTGCGATTATGAAAGCAACCCAATAAGAATATAAATTTAAAACGGAACTTCGGTTCCGTTTTTTTATTATTTGTATTCATAAATTTTAGAATTATCTTTGTGCGACTAAATAAGCACGATGTCCGAAATAAAAAATAATAAAATCCCAATTTATGCTGTACTATTCACAGTCGCATTTAAACTTTTATTTTTACTGACTCACTATATTCAGGAAGATGCATTCATCACCTGGCGGGTGGCTCAGAATTTATTAGACTATGGAGTGATTGGATTCAATGGAAATGAGAAGATTTCAGCTTCCACCACTCATTTATATGTTTTTGTTTCTTATCTGTTCAATTTAATTTTTGGAAAAGAAAACTTTATTGAACCTTTGCTTATTTTTAATTCTGTTTTATTTACAATAGGATCTTTATTGCTGTCCCATCTGCTGCTTAAAAATGCATGGAATAAAGCGATCTTCATATTCTTAATCGGTATTTTACCTCCTTCTATTAAGATTTCTATTTTAGGCATGGAGTATGGAATCCTTTTCTTTCTAGAGATGGCCTTATTATATTATGGCTTTAAAAAAGAGAAAAAATGGGCACTCATCTTATTCCCTATTTTGATATTATTTACAAGGATTGACACAGTTATCTTCTTGGGAATTGTTTTCCTTGTAGATATATTCTGGAATAAAAAGATCAGATGGAGCTATATTTTAGGCGGAATCTTAGGTGTAGGAATTGTAGTGGCTTTTAACTGGTTCTATTTTGGAGAAATTATTAATAATACGATTACAGCAAAAAAACTAAGATATGAAAGTAATTTCACTTTAGCTCAGAACCTTGAATATTTTAACCAAAGCTACGGGAATTTCTGGGGGATGCTGAAACTGCCAGCTGATTTTAATCCATTTACGATTCTGGTATTGATTTTTGAATTGGTTTGCTTCATTTTCCTGATCCGACAGAAAGATAAAAGAAATTATTTCCTCTGGATGATCTTTATTTTCGGCTGGGCAAAACAGGTGATTTTCATTTCACAGAGAAGTTTATTTGACTGGTATTACTGGGTTCCTCAGCTCCTGCTTTTTGTTCCTGTTTTAATCTTTGTATTAGAGCAGAAAGCAAAAAGAAACCTTTGGCTATTCCTGTTATTGGTATTCTATATTATTCCGATGTTTGTATTCCAGACGGTGCATTCTATTGCAACCGGAAATGGAGAATGGAATTACAGAAGGACGATAGGACTGTTCTTAAATCAATATGAAAAAGATAAAAATCAATGGATTCTACTGGAGCCTGCTGGATATGTACCGTATTTTTCAGAGCTGAAAACAATTGATGAAGTTGGTTTGGTGGATAAAGAAGTTCAGACTGAAATAGAAAAAGATAAAACAAATTACTGGATCAATACGGTTAAAAACAGAAAGCCCAAATATCTGCTCACTTATGATGATATATTTAAAGGTAAAGATGCGGAACATTATAAAGAACACTATAAGCTGCTAAAAGAATTCCGGGTTAAAGATCATCTGAAAAGCGACAATAAGGTTTTGGAAAGGATTTATAACCTGAAACCTTCAGGAACAGATTATAATTTATATGTACGGGTAAAAGATGTAAAATAATAATATTTAAATATCTCAGAAAATATGAAATACTGTGCTTTTCTCCGTGGTGTTAATGTAAAAGGAACCAATATGAAGATGGCAGAAGTATGTAAGGTTTTTAATGAAGCGGGAATGAAAGAGGTAGGCTCTGTGCTGGCTTCCGGAAATATTATTTTTTCTTCAGGTGAGAAAGAAAAAGAGCTTAAACTGAAATTAGAGAAAGCAATGTCTGATCATTTTTCTTATGAAGCTTATCTGTTTTTAAAATCTGATAAAGAAATAGAAGAGATATGGAATAAGAATCCATTTGAAAAGAAGGATAATTTTCATATTTATGCTTTTATCGGAAGTCCGGAAGTAGAGAATACTTTAATGAAAGAATTTGAGAATGCTTCAAAAACGGAAGATGAAAAAGGGACCATAGTAGATCATGTATTTTACTGGCAGGTTTCTAAAGGTAATACACTGGATTCTTCTTTTGGAAAGGTACTGGGAAAGAAAAGTCTTAAAGATAAAGTGACAAGCAGGAATATAAATACTTTTGAAAAGCTTGTTAATAAAATGTAGAATAAGTTCAGAAA
>NZ_JALAHD010000221.1 GCF_022712095.1 Chryseobacterium sp.
AGGGAGTCTACAAAAATATTCTGATAAAAACACGATAGAAGAAAAGAGAAAATCCATTAATCAAGTATTAACTGTCTTTCAGGGTAAGAAAAATAACAATGAAAGTTTACTAAAAGATTTAGGGGTAGATTATTTTGAAAGGATTAAAAATGCTACTAAACATACTAAAAAACTAAATGGTGAGCTATATTCTTCAGCTTATGCTCTGTATTTAAGTAGAATAAATTCTGAAAAGATTTTCTTTTATACAGATGATTATCCTGCTAAAGAACAATTTTCCCCTTTTTTTGATTATCAACAAATTGGTCAAATAAAGGATTCTGTTGATTTGCTAATTTTACTCTATTGGTTGGATGATAGTTTTAATGAAAAACAATTAGATGGAGCTTTAAGTAGTTTGTATTCACAATATGCAACAGAAGTCGTCACATTAAAAAAAGAACTCCAAGTTTTCTTCACGAATAAAGTTAATGCAACTTTTAGAAAAACTAAAAGGGAAATTGTTGAAAGACTAAATACATTAATACTGTGTCTTGACAAACTTGAATTTGAAGGAGTAGGGATATTGTATTCATTTTTTGAAACGAATAAAGCCACTAAGGATATCTATAATATTCTGAAAAATTACAACTCTATCTTTGAATTGGAGAAAAAATCAAATACAGAAACGCTGCTTGAGAAAATTTCAAACACACGAAAGGCTATAAAGGAAAATAAAATTTACAAATGGAACGACTTATTAAGCAATTAAGGATATCGTTCACAATGAAATATCAGTATAATGTTAAATGCGAATAAGATATCATACCTTGATTACAATGCCACTACTCCAATAGATCTGAGAGTATTGGATGCGATGCTCCCATTTCTAAAAGAAAACTTTGCCAATCCAAGTAGTACCCATTATTTTGGAATAATTATAAATGAGACAATAAAATTGGCAAGAACACAAGTTGCCGATCTAATTAGTGCAGATGAAAAAGAAATCATTTTCACGAGTGGTTCAACCGAAGCAATAAATATAGCAATAAAGGGTGTTTCAGAAAGCTACTTCAATAGAGGAAAACATATTGTAACTGTTTCAACAGAACATAAAGCAGTACTTGATACTTGTAATTACCTTGAAACTAAAGGCTATGAAATTACTTATTTGCCTGTTCAAAAAAGTGGATTAATTGATTTGGACGAGCTGAAAAAATCTCTGCGTTCAGATACTATTTTGGTTTCTGTAATGTATGTAAATAATGAAACTGGAATAATTCAACCGATAAAAGAAATTGCTTCTCTTGTTCATGATAGTGGGGCCTTATTTATGACAGATGCAACACAAGCAGTTGGGAAAATTAAGATTGATGTGGATAATTTAGGAATAGATATACTATGTTTAAGCGGGCATAAAATGTATGCACCTAAAGGAATTGGGGCTCTGTATATAAGAAAAGGAATTAACCTTCCTGCGTATACACACGGAGGCGGACATGAAAATGGTTTACGAAGTGGAACATTAAACGTTCCAAGTATTGTAGCTCTCGGCAAAGCTTGTGAGGTTGCAGAAGAAGAAATGGAGCAAGATGCTGAAAGAATTGTATTGTTACGAAAAGATTTAGAAAATGAATTGCTCAAAATTCCTGGTACATTCGTGAATGGAAGTACAGAAAGGAGAATTTACAATGTAAGTAATATTTGTTTCAAGGGACGTGATGCCACTGTTATGATAGGTAGGATGAAAAATGTAGCTGTTTCCAATGGTTCAGCCTGTACTTCTGCGGTGATTGAGCCTTCACATGTTCTTACAGCAATGGGGTTGGACAATAATGATGCTTTTGCTTCACTTAGGTTTTCATTAGGAAAATTTACTACAGAAGAAGAAATAAAAACAGTGGTTAAAACGATTTCTGAATTAACTAAAACGATGTTAGGAGATGCTTAAAGATTGTGATTGGTCTGTAGATAGGGATTATAAGACAGGAACAGAAAATGAGCCTTTGCAATTTTATTTGGAAGGCTTAGCTAATAGTTCTGAATTTCATTTATTGCTAGGTTATTTCAGCTCAGCAGCTATCAATTTACTTTCTGTTGGTTTTGCAACATTTATTAGTAAAGGAGGAAAAATGCGAATGGTCATCAATCATTTGCTTTCCGAAAAAGACAAAGAAGCTTTAGAAAATGGACAAAGTTCTGATAATCTGAACAAAATGTTTGATTTGTCAGATGTAGTTTCTCTTGGCAAAGTGCTTGATGAATATGACACACATTTCTTCGAATGCTTGGCATATATGATTGCTGAAAAGCGAATTGAAATTAAGGTAATCAAACCCAAACACAATAGAGGAATTGCACATTATAAATCAGGTGTTTTCAGTGATGGAGAAAATTCTGTAGGATATAAGGCTTCTTGTAACTTTACCTTATTTGGTTTATCAGAAAATTTGGAGGAGTTAGAAGCATTCTTAGGTTGGGAAGATGAGAGGTCAAATAAACTAATAAAAAAACAATTAAGAGTTATTGATGACTATTTTTCCGAACAGGATGAAGATGTTGAGTATTTGTCAGCAAATGAAATAGAAGTTGCAATTAAAGATAAGTTTGGTAATAAAAGTGTTGATGAGTTAATTGTTCAGGAGGAACAACTATTTGAAAAGAAAAGAAGTCTCATTAAAAACCATAAGCTAAAACAAACTATTGTTAAGCTTTATGATGATATTGATAAAAACTCAAGAAATCCGAAATTTCCATATTCTGAAGGTCCAAGAGAGTATCAAAAAATTGCATTTAATAATTGGAAAAATAATAATCAACAAGGATTGTTTGCAATGGCAACAGGTACAGGAAAAACAATCACTTCTTTGAATTGTTTACTTGAGATTTATAAAAAAACAGGTTATTATAAAGCCTTAATTCTTGTACCTACAATTACATTGGTTAACCAATGGGAAAATGAATGTAAAAAGTTCAATTTTATAAATATTGTAAAAGTTTGTTCAAAAAGTCGTTGGAGAAATGATTTTTCAGCTATTTTAACGAGGGAACGACTTTCTCCAACGGAACAAGTTTCATATATTGTAATTTCAACGTATGCTTCTTTTGCAAGAGATAATATTTTTACTGAATTAAACCAATTACCTGCAAAAACTTTATTAATTGCAGACGAATGCCACAATATGGGTTCGGGTACAATTTTGAAGCTTTTACCCAAAGTAAATTGCAAACGGAGAATTGGTCTTTCGGCAACACCTGAACGTCAATTTGATGAAGAAGGGAACAAAAAACTATTTTTGTTTTTTAATAGTGAAAATGAATATACGTATGAGTATTCCATGGAGGAGGCCATAAATAAAGGAGTATTATGCCGGTACTATTATTATCCTCATATAGTTACCCTTACAGAATCTGAAATGAAAGATTATATGGAGTTATCACATAAAATATCAAAATTCTATAAAAGTGAATCTGATAGTTTCAGCAAAAATTCTATTTTAACAGCATTATTATTAGCGAGAAAGCGAATTGTACATAAAGCATTTAATAAAATATCTATTTTTAATGATATTCTAAAGGAACAGTACGAAAAGAAAGGCAACTTAAAATATACATTGGTTTATGTTCCCGAAGGTAATGACCCGAACGAATATTTTGAAACAGATTATTTTTCGGAAAATGATGAAATTGAAAGCGACTATGATGCAGCCCACTTAATTGATGTCTTTACTGAAGCAGTAAGGGACATTGATAAACGAACAACAATTAAGCAATTTGTTTCAGGGACAAGTGATAAAGAATATATTTTAGAACAATTTGCAAATGGAGAAATTGACGTGCTTACTTCAATGAAATGCTTGGATGAGGGAGTTGATGTACCACGTTCTGAATTAGCTATTTTTTGTGCGAGTACTGGAAATCCTCGACAATTTGTACAACGTCGTGGTCGGATTCTTAGGAAACATCCGGATAAACAATTTGCCTATATTCACGATTTAGTTGTAATTCCTGAAATCAACCCTAATAGTGAAAGTTACAAGATGGAAAGAAGTATGTTGAAAAAGGAGTTAGAGCGTGTTAACAATTTTGCTTTGCTTTCAGAAAATAGCTCTTATACGATTAATACACTTTTAGATATTATGAATTACTATAATTTAAATCTCTACAATAATGAATAATAAAGATAAAATGTTACAATTAGTACTTTCTGATGATAAACTAAGTTCATTTTATGAATTTAATGCTGAGGATTACCCTACAGTAGACGATGCTTTAAATTCTGAGAACCCGATCGTTGTAGCTGTAGCAAAAATTATTGAAGGAGTTGCGGGAAGCTCTGATAGAAGTATTTTTAAGGAAACTTACAATGAGGTAATTAACTATCTTAATCAAAATATCCTATGATTATAAAAGAAATCACAATAGAAAACTTTCGGAGCTATTATGGAGTTAATACAATTAAATTTAATGATGGATTAATGATTTTCATTGGAGATAATGGGGATGGTAAAACTACTTTTTTCGAGGCATTAGAATGGTTGTTTGATACTTCAAAACAAAATCTTGATTTACGTCTTATCTCTGAAAAAAAAATATCTGAGTTACCGGAATTTGAAAGTGATGTTCTGCGTGTATCAATGACTTTCGAGCATGATGGAGAGAAAATTGTAGAAAAATCATTTTCATTTTCTAAAGATGCTAACAACGAAATAAATACAGGTGATTTTCAATTCAAAGGTTTTGAAAATGAGGGCGCTGAAAGAATTCCAATTCAAGGAGGAAGATTATTGGACCGTTGTTTTGAAGCAGCTATACGCAAATACTGTCTTTTTAAAGGAGAAGAAAATCTTAATGTCTTCAATAATCCTGATGCTTTAAATTATCTAATTGAAACTTTTTCAAATATCAGACAATTTGAGCCTTATTATAATGGAGAGGATGAAACGTCTGGTTTTACTGATTATGCTGAATATCAATCTAGAAAAGCGTTTGAAAAAGCGATGAAATCAGATAAACAAAACTCTCAACAAGAAAAGGATCTGAGTTCAAAGCTTGATTTGTTAAGAAAAGACTTAAGTGATATACGCCAAAGGTTAAAAAGTAATAGAGAAAATGCAAACAATTACTCAACAAAGCTCAATGAAATTGAAAACAGTAAAGAAGCGAGTGAGTTACTAAAAGCTATTAATGAACGATTAAAATCATTACGAGAAAAAAAGGTTCAAACAGAAAAGCATATCAATGAAGAATATTCTATAAAACTTCTTGATGATATGTGGATTCTCGGCGGGTTTTCTGCTATTTTTGAAGAGTTTCAACAAAAAGTATCTCTATTCAGTAGGGAGAAAAGAAAACTTGAACGTGAGGAAGATAAACTGAAAGGTAAACAAGAATTAGCCAAAGAAATAGCTGAAGGTATTATTCCTTTATCTCCTAATATTCCTGATAAAATCTCTATGCAAGAGATGATTAAAGATGAGTTTTGCAAGGTGTGTGGTCGTGAAGCTAAAGAAGGAACGGATGCTTACGATTTTATGGTTAATAAACTTAATGACTTAATTAAGAGTCAACAACCAATTGAAAAGGAAACTGAAAA
This sequence comes from Chryseobacterium sp., assembly GCF_022712095.1. Taxonomy (GTDB): domain Bacteria; phylum Bacteroidota; class Bacteroidia; order Flavobacteriales; family Weeksellaceae; genus Chryseobacterium. Next base: position 5,576 of record NZ_JALAHD010000221.1, read on the forward strand.
ACAACTTTTCCAAAATAGTTTTTTACGAGAATTAGAGCAAAAAAGTAATAATTTAGAATATAATCAAGCAGAAATAAACAATTTAATTAACTCAATTAGAGATACTATTGAATTTAATGAAGCAAGAAAGGCTGATGCTAATAAAATTCAGGAAAGCATTGATATAGAGGAAGAAAATAAAAAGAAATTATTAGCTCAAAATGATGGATTAACAGAAGAACAACTACAAAACGCTTATGAAAATATCAAAAATTGGTGGGATTATAAAGGTCAAGCAGAGAAACAAGTTGTAATCCTTGAAAAGGAAGAAAGTGAAAAGCAAAAAGAATTAGAAAAATATCAAGAAGAATATAATAATTTGGCTAAGGGGTCTGTGGCTGATACCTATCGAAAAATTCACAGTGCATTGGATAAAATCAAAAATGCTTTCAAAAATGCAAAAGAAAAAAACACACAAGATTTTCTTTTTCAATTAGAAGATAAGGCTAATCAATATCTTGAAAGACTTAATATAGATGGATTTTATGGGATAATTAAAATAATTAAATCAGCAGATGGTGCTGCCAGAATTGCTTTGCAAGATAGAAATGATACATTTATATCGAGTCCAAATCAAGCTCTTAAAACAACAATGTATATGTCTGTATTATTTGCTGTATCTGACCTGACGGCGTTGAAACGAGATAATGACTATCCACTTATTTTTGACGCTCCTACCAGTTCGTTTTCTCCACAAAAAGAAAGTGATTTTTTCAAGGTTATTTCTGATATTAATAAACAATGCATAATATTTACAAAAAGCTTTTTAACAGAAAGAGGGATGTTGGATAATAATAAAATTGATGTTCAAAATTGTACAATTTATCGAATGGAAAAACTACGCCCTTTCAGCAATTTAGATTTGTCAACAATTCAAACTAAATTAACTTTAATAAAAGAGTAATTATGGCAAAAGATACTTTATATGATGTGTGGGGAAGACGGAATCCGCAATTTGAAACCCATTTCGAAGAAACACTTTTACGTCAATTTACTGAATATGGAGGAGGATCTGTTGAGTCAATGTCAAGTAAAGGGAAAATTTTTGGTGCAGGATATGAGCTTTATATTTATGCCTTTTTTATTGGGCTTTATGCAAATAAACGAAAAGAATTATCTGGAGAAACAAAAGGTCTTGGGCAGCCTATTCAGTTTTGGGGAAATTTAGATTCTAAGAAACTTAGAAAAGCGTATCCAAAATTAAGAGAATATATATTTTCAGCTTTACTTGCAAAAACCGATGATTTAGATTTAATTGCTCTTGAAAAAGGAGAAATAACAGAACGGAAAGCTGTTGATTATCTAATAGATACGATGGAACAGTATGCTAATTATGGGTTTTACAAAATAGAAGAAAAGTTAAATGAAAATTCTAATTATTTTTATAAAAATACAGGATTTTTAGATCTGGTTTTAGATCTTATCCGTAATACTAATGAAAAAAATGAGTCACAAATTATTGAAGATCTGTAAAGGATTATC
>NZ_JALAHD010000222.1 GCF_022712095.1 Chryseobacterium sp.
GTTTTAAACTGAATTACTGAAAAAAAATAAATCTAAAAAGCATATATTTACATTCATGAGTTTAATAAAGAATTGGTCAAATATTTACGTGGAGGCAGGCTGTGATGAAGTAGGAAGAGGCTGTCTTTGCGGACCTGTAGTGGCTGCAGCAGTAATTATAGATATTAATTTTGACCAGAATTTAGTTGATGATTCTAAAAAACTCACATTCAAAACAAGAATGGAGCTCGACAGCTACATTAAAGAAAATGCTGTGGATTACGCCATAGCAGAGCTTCCTCCTGAATTCATTGATCAACATAATATTCTCAACGCAAGTATTCACGCAATGCACCAGGCACTGGATAAGCTCAGCACAAGGCCTGAGCTCATACTTGTGGATGGAAATAAATTCCACCCTTATAATTACATACCTCATCAATGCATCATAAAGGGAGATTCTAAAGTACTCTCCATAGCAGCCGCATCTATTTTGGCCAAAAATTATAGAGACCGACTTATGATCGAACTGCATGAAGAGTTCCCACAATATGGATGGAATAAAAACTTCGGATATGCAACTAAATTTCATCGTGAAGCTTTGATAGAATTTGGCCCGACTATACATCACAGACAATCATTCAGACTTAAATACGATTAAACCAATAAAAAAAGAGAAGCTTTTGCTTCTCTTTTCATTTATAATTTATAAATAATTATTTCTTTTTATTTCGGCCTTGTTCGGCTGTTTTTTGCTGTTCCTGAGCCTTCTCCATCATTTCTCTCATCCTTCTCTGGAATTTTCCTTCCGCTTTTGGCTTTTCTTTATTAGCCTGAATCTGAGCATGAATTTTCTTTTCATCCAAAATCCAATATTTAATTACAAGAATGATTAATATATTAATGGCGTTCGATACGAAATAATACCATGAAAGACCTGAAGCCGACGTATTCAGGAAGAACAGGAACGTAATAGGGAAAATATACATTAATACTTTCATATTAGGCATTCCTTCCTGTTGAGGCTGTTGAATATTTCCTGAAGTCATAATCGTATAAATAAGGATTACCACAGTACAGGCAATTGCAAAAATACTTAAGTGGTCTCCAAGGAATGGAATTTTAAAAGGTAGCTTAATTAAATCGTCATATGCCGTTAAGTCTTTTGCAAACCAGAACCCCTGTCCTCTCAAATCAATAAAGTTAGGGAAGAAACGGAATAAAGCATAGAAGATAGGAATCTGTACCAGTGCAGGTAAACATCCCGCCATCTGATTCACACCTGCTTTCCGGTAAACTTCCATCGTAGCCTGTTGCTTCTTCATCGGGTCAGCATCCTTCAATTTAGCATTCACCTCATCTATTTCCGGACGTATTACTCTCATCATCGCACTCAGCTTATGCTGCTTATACATAATCGGAGACAGGATCAGTTTCACAATAATGGTCATTACAAAAATTACCCATCCAGCAGTTAATCCCCAAGAAGCAATAATATTATACATCGGAATAAAGAACCAACGGTTCATTGTTCCAATAAAAGACCATCCTAACGGAAGAATCTCATCAAAGTTTTTGTCATAAGATTTCAACAACGGTAAATCAAGCGGCATAAAATACCATGTGAAATCCTGATTAAATTCGCTTCCGGTCATTTGAACCTGACCTTCATAATTGAATTTTTTCAAGAATTCCCCTTCTTCAAAAGCATCCTGATTCCCTTTACTCTGTGTAAATCCATTTTTAGCTTCAATAATAGCAGTAAAAAACTGTTGTTTTACCCCAATCCAGTTAAGCGTTTCTTTAGCTTCATCCATTGTAGTCCTTGCATCATAATCATAGGATTTATAATTATTAAATGTATAAGCAAATTCTGAATGAGACTGTTCCTGCGCTCTCCCTTTTTCTAAATTCCTTACGCTGTAATCCCATTTGAAATCAGCTTTTGAATCAGATATTACTTTTGATAAACCCTGAGTTTTTACTTTAAAATCTAAAGTATATTTAGGCAACAAAGTATAAATAAACTGGATAACGGCACCATTATAATTGGCAGTCATTGTAATAACATTACCATTTACCTCAGGAGAGAACACCAAATCTTTGGTATTAAACTCCTTACCTGTTTTATCCTTAAACTGGAAACCGTAGCTCGAGTTGTTTTTATTAATTAAATAAAGAGGCAAATCAGCTTTATCACTTTTATGATCATAAGCCCTATATTGCACAAGTTCCACTTTAGAGACCTGCCCTCCTAGACTGGCAAATTCTAATTTCAATTCGTTATTAGCTAAATTGGAAACCTGAATCGCGTTCGGAGTAACATTTGGATTGATATTACTTGCCTGAGTTTGTTTTACTGTTTTTGTCTGCTCAGTTTTCTGCTGCTGAGTCTTTTGCTGTTCCTCATTCTGCTGTTTATTCTGAAAATAAAACATAAAGCCGAAAAGAATCAGGCACAAAAACGCAAAACTAATCATTTGACTTTTATCGAGTCCGTTGTTTTGTTGCATTTTGATTTTATTAAATTATTTTTTCTAAATCCTTCATTCAATTGGATGAATATTTCATTTGGGATTTCGAGCTGACAAAAATACTGATTTTTTATCAAAACTCTACCTTTTACTGTATTACTATATAATAAACTCAAGCTGACAATTATCAACCTGAGTTTATTTAAGACGTTTATATTAAGATATTACCTTATTTCTTTTCACAAGCTTTTACAAATGCTTTAAATAATGGATGTGGCGTTGCTACTGTACTTTTGTACTCCGGATGATACTGAACCCCAACATAAAAAGGATGTCCCGGTAATTCCAAAGCTTCTACCAACCCTGTTTCAGGGTTAGTTCCGGTAGCCATGAAACCGTTTTTCTCAAAATCCAGTAAATAGTCACTGTTAAATTCATAACGGTGACGGTGTCTTTCGGAAATATTTTTAGCACCATAAATGTCTGATAATTTAGAACCGTTCTTTAATGAACATTTCCAAGCTCCAAGACGCATTGTCCCTCCTTTCTCCACTACATTCTTCTGTTCTTCCATTAAAGAGATCACAGGATACTCCGTAGAAGTATCAAACTCCATTGAATTAGCTTTTGCATATCCCAATACATTTCTTGCAAATTCAATAGTCATGATCTGCATTCCCAAACAAATTCCCAATAATGGAATTTTATTTTCCCTTGCATATTTTGCGGTAAGAACTTTCCCTTCAATCCCTCTGTCTCCAAATCCCGGAGCAATGAGAATTCCATCAACACCTTTCAAAGTTTCCTTGATATTATCTTCCGTAATATCCCCACTGTAAACCCATCTTATTTTCACTTCAGTTTCCAGATCGGCTCCTGCATGTTTAAATGCTTCAGCTATGGAAATATAAGAATCCTGAAGAGATACATATTTACCTACCAGTGCTACCTCAATTGTTTTTTTAGGATTCTGGAATTTCTTAAGGAAGCTCTTCCAGTCTTTAAGGTCTGCCTCCTTGTCACTTTTCAGATCAAGCTCTTTTAAAACCACATCATCAAAGTTTTGTTTTTGCAGATACATAGGAACCTCATAGATTGTATCCAGATCTTTACATTCTATAACGTTATCTAAAGGAACATTACAGAATTGTGCTAATTTGGCTCTTTGCTCTTTTGGTATTTTATGTTCTGTTCTGCAAACTAAAACATCCGCCATAATTCCGCTTTCCATTAACTGGCGAACAGAATGCTGGGAAGGTTTTGTTTTCAGTTCTCCACTGGAAGCAAGATAAGGCAGTAGAGTCAAATGAATGACCATGGAATTATTTTCTCCCAGTTCCCATTTGAGCTGGCGAACTGTTTCTATATAGGGCAAGGATTCAATATCACCTACAGTTCCACCGATTTCTGTGATAATGATATCATAGTTTTGTTTGGAAAGAATTTTAATTCTTCTTTTGATCTCATTAGTGATATGAGGAATTACCTGAACCGTTTTCCCCAGAAAATCTCCTTTTCTTTCCTTTTCTATTACAGTCTGGTAAATTTTCCCAGTAGTAACATTATTATTTTGAGAAGTAGGAGCATCTAAATAACGCTCGTAATGACCTAAATCCAGATCCGTCTCCGCACCATCTTCTGTCACATAACATTCTCCATGCTCATAAGGATTCAGTGTTCCCGGGTCGATATTAATATAAGGATCTAATTTTTGGATGGTTACATTAAAACCGCGTGATTTTAGTAGAAGTCCCAGAGAAGCAGAAACGATTCCTTTCCCCAAAGATGAAGTTACACCTCCTGTCACAAAGATGTATTTAGTATTCTTTTTACTCATTAGATTAGGTTTGTGCAAAGTTATGGGAAAAAGAAATACGAGGCAATTATTTATAAAAAATAAAAAGGGTTCTCAAAAATAAATTCTGAAAACCCTTTTCTAAACCAAATTATATATATGAGAATTATTGTTTAACCAATTCGAAATAAAGGTTTACATCTACATCTTTTGCAACACCTGCTCCTGTAGGATCATATTTAATGTTATAATCTAAACGATTAACTGTAAATTTTGTCTGGAAACCAAGAACTTCTTTCCCCTGCTGGTTTTTAGTTACACCACCATATGTTACCGGAACACTGATTTCTTTAGTAACATCCTTGATCGTTAATTTACCTTTAAGAGTATAGGTATTATTCTTACCTTTTGTTAAAGAAGTGCTTTCAAATTTCATAGCAGGAAATTTCTCAGCTTCAAAGAAATCAGCACTTTTTAAGTGATTATCTCTCATCTCAACACCTGTATTGATCGAATTGATATCAACCGTAAAATTAAATTTAGCATTATCCAAATTAGCTCCAGGAGTAACCACATTTCCATCAAATTTATCAAATCTGCCCTGCACAAAGCTAATTCCCATATGCCTGATATTGAAGTTAACAGATGAATGCATAGGATCTACATTCCAGGTAGATTGTGCAAAACCTACAACACTTAAGAAAGCAAATACAAAAGTTAAAAATACCTTTTTCATTGTAATTATATTTTATATATTATTTTTATTGAGGCAAAGGTATAAGGAGAAAAATGAGAGAACATTGACCTATGTTATTTTTTCATTAATAATCAAAATTATTTTTAAATAATTCAATCATATAAACTTATAACCAGTCATATATTTCAATGTACCCCATCGATTATTTTTTCTTTCAAAATTCCATATGCTTTCAGGGATAAATTCATTTTTTTTTTTGAACTTCGCATCATGGCAAAATTAAAAACAGCATATATCTGTCAGAATTGCGGCACCCAATATTCCCAATGGATGGGGCAATGTAAAAACTGCGGACAATGGAACACTCTTACTGAAGAGATTATTGAAAAAACGCCTCAAAAGAATAGTTCATCCTCTATAAAGTCGAAACAACATGTTATTAATATCATTGAAGTCGAAACCAGTGAGGAACCTCGAATCAAAACACCTTCAGAAGAGCTCAACCGCGTATTGGGCGGCGGCATTGTTTTAGGTTCCGTTACTCTGATCGGTGGTGAACCTGGTATCGGGAAATCCACCCTCCTGCTTCAGCTTGCCTTAAAAATGAAGAAAAAGATATTGTATGTTTCAGGTGAGGAAAGTGCATCTCAAATTAAAATGAGAGCAGACAGGCTGACAGATATTCAAAATCCCAACTGTTTTTTATTCACGGAAACTTCATTGGAAAAAATTCTTCATGAAGCTAAAAAACTGGAGCCTGATTTTGTTATTATCGATTCCATTCAAACCTTACAGTCCCAACTGATAGAAAGTTCTCCGGGAACGGTTTCCCAGATCAGGGAATGCTCCAATGAAATTATAAAATTTGCCAAGGAAAACAACACCCCTGTTTTCTTAGTGGGACACATTACCAAAGACGGTCAAATAGCAGGACCAAAAGTCTTAGAGCACATGGTGGATGTCGTTCTTAATTTTGACGGAGACCGAAATCATCTTTTCAGACTATTAAGAGCTAACAAAAACCGTTTTGGATCTACTTCCGAAATCGGAATTTATGAAATGATCTCCCAAGGGCTGAAAGAAATAAAAAACCCTTCTGAAATTCTTATCACCAAAAAGTTTGAAGAATTATCAGGAAATTCCGTAGCAGTAACACTAGAAGGAAACCGGCCGATGCTCCTGGAAATCCAGGCTTTGGTAAGCACTGCCGTTTACGGAACTCCACAAAGAAGCTCTACAGGATTTGATGCCAAAAGACTTAATATGCTGCTTGCCGTTCTTGAAAAAAGGGCAGGTTTTCAATTGGGAGCAAAAGATGTTTTCCTTAATATTACCGGCGGTATAAAAACCGATGATCCGGCGCTGGATTTAGCGGTTGTAGCTTCGATCCTCTCATCCAATGAGGACATTGCCATTTCTGAACACTTTTGTTTTGCAGGAGAAATCGGTCTGAGCGGAGAAATCCGGCCGGTTGCACAGGTCGAACAAAGAATTACTGAAGCCGAAAAGCTGGGTTATGAAAAGATATTTGTCTCTAATCTTAATAAAATTTCTAAACGTAAATTCGGGATAAAGATTGAAGAAGTAAGCAAAATTGAAGATTTTCACGAAAGAATTTTTTAACATAATAAAAAAATTCACCATGTGATGATGTTTTTTATATATATTTGTTAATCAACAACATTTAAAAATAAAACTACACCACTCATGAAAACACAATTTACCTTTTTGGTACTATTTTGTGCTATGTTCTTATCGGCACAGACCAGAGTATTTCAGACTGCAATTAGTGAAGACAGATTGAATAGCAATCAAAAAATCAATAAGGAACTTGCTTCCAATTACAGGTCTACCACCTACTACGTACAGCCTTCATTGAATTTAAGATCCGACCTCCAGATTTCACTTCCCACAGGAGAAGAAATTACCGCCAAATATAATAAAACATATCAGTACGCCAACAAAAGCGAATCTTATGTTTATACCATAGAAAATGCACCGGATGCCGAACTGGTACTTTCCAAAGACAGGAATATTGTAACGGGAATGTATACACCTGCAAAAGGAGAAAAAGTAATGTTTCATCAAACTGATGATAAGACTTTTGCATTATCTGTAGTAAGTGACACCAAAATTCTTGATCAGGACTCACCTGATGACTACATTCTGGATAAAAGTGTTTATTCCGAAATCGTCAATAAGGCTAATTCAAACGTATGTTCCTCTACAACTGCGGTTTGTCCTTCTACAAGAATTGATGTTCTAGTTGTTTATACTCCTGCTGCAAGAGCTGCATGGGGAGGTGTTTCTCAAAGTAATTCCTATGTAGCCACAGCCATCACTAATTTTAATACCGCATTAGCCAATTCCGGTATTTCCAATGTTACCATCAATCTTGTATACTCCGGAGAAATCGCTTATACAGAATCCGGAAGTTTAAGTACCGACCTGCCAAGATTCAGAAATAACAATGATGGATATATGGATAGTGTCCACACTTTACGGACTACTTATGGCGCCGATCTTTGTGCGTTGGTGGTAGGCTCCCCTACCAATACATGTGGGCTTGGATATATTAATACAAGCAATACCAACTACAGCAATACTGCAGGTTTCTGTGTAAGTTTATATAACTGCGCCGTCTCTAATTATTCTCTAGCTCACGAATTCGGGCACAACATGGGATTGAGACATGACTGGTATGTAGACTCCGGTACCGTTCCTTGTGATCATCATCATGGGTATACCAACAAAACAGCAATCAGCTCCGGAACATCCAGTACAAGTTCTCAAAGGTGGAGAACAATCATGGCATATAATGACGAATGTGCCTCAAAAGGATTCAACTGTACAAGAATCAACCGCTGGTCTAACCCGAATGTCAACTACAACAGTGAACCCACAGGTGTACCCATCGGAAGCAACAAACCCGCTAATGAAGCCTTCGGATTCGCCCGTTTTGCGTGTGTTGTTTCCAACTTCATACCAGCAACAACAAGTGATTTGATAATAACAGCAAAAGAAGATCAGATTTCACCAATAAATTCTCAAAAATTCAAAATTTATCCAAACCCAGCTAAAGATGTTATCAACATTCTGGGAGGCAACGGAGAAAGATATAACTTCAAAATATACACGATCACAGGACAGCAGATTATTACTACTTCTGAGACTGTAATTCCTCTTAAAGGCTATGTGTCGGGAGAATATCTCTTAAGTATCTATGATAAAAACAATGTTCTGATAGAAAGCAAAAAATTTCTTGTTAGATAAATTCTTTTAAGAAATAAGTCAAAAAACCTTCAAATACTTTAACTTTATTTGAAGGTTTTTTATTTAGCCTTATATTTTTTTATGAATTACCTTGCACACTCCTTCCTTTCGTTCACAGACGGACAGATTGCCGGCCAGTTTCTGGAAGATTTCATACGCAACAAAGACCGTTTTTTATTACCGAAAGAAATTCAGGACGGAATCACTTTACACCGTGCCATTGATACCTTTACTGATTCTCATCCCGTTATTCATGAAGCCAAGAAAGTTTTCAGTCCCTTGGTAAGACTATACTCGGGCGCTTTTATTGACGTGTGTATGGATTATTTCCTCGCTAATGATCTTACCCTGAATTCTCTTGAAGGATGGAAAGAACATTCTTTAAAAACTTATAAAATTCTTCATCAGTACGAATATTGGTTTCCTGAAAATTTTAAGTTGATGCTCAGCAATATGGAAAAAGATGATTGGTTATACAATTACCGGGAAGATCGGGGAATTCGGTTCAGTATTCAAAATGTGCTTAATAAAGCAAAATACCTGGATAAAGACCTTCCTGTATTCGAGGTATTTTTTAATAATAAAGAAATACTACAAAAATATTATGATCAGTTTTTCCCGGATCTCATAGAATTTGCGAAACAAACCAATGATCAACTAAAAGAAAAACTTTAATTGCTAATTGTCTAAAAAAAATAAAAACGCCTCATTAAGAGGTGTTTTTAGTTAATGACATTTGTGTGTTTAGAACATTCTGCCTTATTTCTTGTAATAAAAAAATGATAAGGGGAACTTTTATCA
>NZ_JALAHD010000223.1 GCF_022712095.1 Chryseobacterium sp.
ATAGATGAAAAAATAGTATTAAATAACAATTCTCATGTAGAATATTCAAGGAAAAATGTGTATCTTATAGTTTTGTTTATGAATTTATGGCATAACAGAGCTTTGCTTATTTAAAATAGGACACTTTGTAAACTCTAAAATTTCCCTAAATTTGTATGAATTTTTTAGTATAATAAAGCTAACTTTAATGGAAGAAGAAAAAAAATCACTTAATTTTATTGAGCAAATTATAGAAGAGGATTTGGCAAACGGTTTGAGAAAGGACCAGATCCGTTTTCGTTTTCCTCCCGAACCTAATGGTTATCTGCATGTAGGACACACTAAAGCTATATGTATTAACTTTGGATTGGGAGAGAAATATAATGCTCCTGTTAACCTTCGTTTTGATGATACAAATCCTGAAAAAGAAGAGCAGGAATTTGTAGACTCTATAAAAAAAGACGTAGAATGGTTAGGATTCCAGTGGGATAAGGAGTTATATGCTTCAGATAACTTCCAGCAGCTTTATGAATGGGCTGTAAAGATGATCAAGGAAGGAAAAGCCTATGTAGATGAACAATCATCTGAAGTGATTACAGAACAAAGAAAAAATCCGGCAGAAGACGGAATAGAATCTCCTTACAGGAATCGCCCTGTAGAAGAATCCCTTGATTTATTCGAAAGAATGAAAAATGGTGAATTTGAGGAAGGAACAATGTCTCTTCGTGCTAAAATAGATATGACATCACCGAATATGAATATGCGCGATCCTGTGATGTACAGAATTTTAAAACGTCCTCACCATAGAACTGGTACTCAATGGAAAATTTATCCGATGTATGACTGGGCACATGGTGAAACCGATTATATTGAGCAGGTATCTCATTCATTGTGTTCACTGGAGTTTGAAAATCACAGACCTCTTTATAACTGGTACCTGGATCAGGTTTTTGAAGAAAATGATTCTAATATTGCCCCTAAGCAAAGAGAATTTGCAAGAATGAACGTATCATATATGATCACTTCCAAAAGAAAGCTGCAAAGACTTGTTGCTGAGAAATCGGTAACAGGATGGGACGATCCGAGGATGCCCACTATTTCAGGAATGAGGAGAAGAGGATTTACTCCGACATCTATCAGAAATTTTATTGATAAAGTAGGAGTGGCTAAAAGAGAGAATCTTATAGAGCTTCAGTTACTGGAATTCTGTGTGCGTGAAGATCTGAATAAGGTTGCTAAACGTGTAATGGCTGTTGTAGATCCGGTGAAGTTAATCATTGAAAACTATCCGGAAGATAAAGAAGAATGGCTGGAAACAGAAAATAATCCTGAACAGGAAGGAGCAGGAACAAGAGAAGTGCCTTTTTCCAGAGAACTATATATAGAACGTGAAGATTTTAAAGAAGAAGCAAATAATAAATTCTTTAGACTTAAGCTAGGAGGAGAAGTTCGACTAAAATCTGCTTATATTATCAAAGCTGAAAGAGTGGAAAAAGATGCTGATGGTAAAATTACGACCATTTATGCAACTTATGATGAAAAAAGTAAATCAGGAAGCGGAACTGAAGAAAGTTTAAGGAAAGTAAAAGGAACTTTACATTGGGTATCTGCCAAGCATGCTATTCCTGTTGAGGTAAGAGTATATGATAAACTGTTTACAGTAGAACAACCGGATGCAGAAAAAGATGTTGATTTCCTGAATTTTATTAATCCTGAATCGGTAAAATTAATACAAGGATTTGCAGAACCGGCTTTAAAAGATGCTGCAGTAGGAGAACCTCTTCAATTCCAAAGAATAGGATACTTTACTAAAGACCAGGATTCTACAGAAGATAAACTGGTATTCAACCGTACGGTTACTTTAAAAGATTCTTATAAACCGGAGTAATACTCAGTTTATAAACAAATGATAATGACCAATAAGAGGTCAAAAAAATGGTGGCTGAGGTTCTCAAAGCCACCATTATTATTTTAAAAATATCTATTTAATGAAATCTTTGTCCTGATAAGACGGGTTAGGATATTTATAAAATCCTTCTCCGGATAGAACTCCCAATTTATTTTTATCAATATATTCTTCTTTTAATTTTCTGACAATTTCCAGTTTAATCGGATCCTGTGTTTTATCAGCTTCCATTTTATTGATATTGTAAGCTGTAGTAACTCCTACGACATCCAATATTCCGAACGGTCCTGTAGGAGCACCTGTTGCCACCATCCATGTTTTGTCGATGGTTTCAATATCGGTTACTTCTTTTACCCAGAGATCCATCGCCGCACCTAATAACGGTACCAGTAATGAATTCAGAATATAACCCGGTTGTTCTTTGTAAATAGGAAGAGTAACCATTCCGATAGCTTTGGCAAAATCAACCACCTGATCAAAAACGCTTTTAGAGGTTCCCGGATGCTTCATGATCTCTGCGGTGTTATGTTTCCATATTTCGTTGGCAAAGTGTAAGGCAAGAAACTTTTCAGGCCTTCCCGTATATTCTGCAAATTGGCTTGGCAGTAAAGTAGATGAATTACTGGCAAATATGGTTTTTTCAGGAGCTACATTGGCTAGTTTTTCATAGAACTCAATTTTAATTTTCGGATCTTCAGGAACGGCTTCTATAATAAGATCAGCATCTTTTACAGCACTGGCTAAATCGGAATCGTAACTTAAGTTTTTAAACGCAACGTCAAGCTGTTCCTGAGTTGCATTTAAATCCTCCTGATAAGATTTACTTAAAATTTCAAATTTCTTTTTTGCTTTTTCCAGTACCTCGTCATTGATATCGTAAACGGTTACATTAAATCCGTGAAAAGCAGTCTGAAAGGCGATTTGATACCCTAATACACCACTTCCTGCCACTGTTACATTTTTAAAATTCATGTGTATTATTTTAATAGTATTAATTTAGTGAAATTTGAGCTAACTCACTAATTCTAAATTAACTTTTTATTCCCTTAATCCAATCCTGGAACTTGTTTACATGCTCCATAAAGAAAGACTCATGTTCTTCTTTTTCTTCAGTGCGGTTAACCAAAATATGTTCAAAATAAGATCCTTTAAGGATTTTTCTTAATATGCCTTCACCTAAGAATGGTTTATAATCATTCAGTGCCTGGGTAGCCTTCAATAAATGTCGGATGTCGTATTGTAAAGGATTGATATCCGGAACTTGTTTATTCAGATTCAGTAATTCGTAAACGGCTATTCTGGCTGTTCTTACTGAACTTTCCATTGTGAATACCACATCATTGTTGGTTTCTATAAATTGCCCCACTAACCCGAGGTTTTTACAGCCTTCAGGAACTACTCTTGGACGGTCTCCCTGAGCTCTAGGCATAAACATCGAAGTGATATAAGGCATAAATGAAATACGTACGATGGTATTTTCTACTACATTATCCAGTTCGTCGATGATTCCAAGGTGATAAGAAAGTTCAGCCAGTATTTCATCTCCGGTACATTCAGGCATTGTTTTTTTGATATAGTTACCTTCTTTATCCATTAATAATGAATACACCCAGATTACCAGGATATCATTAGGCTGGGTAGGGAAGTGAGGTTGTCTGTTGCAGGTAAAGCTCATTAGCCAGTTGGAATCGGTAATCGTAACAATACCACCGGTTGCTGTTCTGCCTGAATAAGGATCATTTACACATAGGTCTTTAAGTTTTTCGGTAAAAGCAGAGGGTTTACAGGTTAATGTAGCAGATTCCCAAGCAGATTTTTCAATATTACTACAGAATTTTTCAGGTTTTCCAAATATCGGTGATTTGGCAGCTAAGTTTTTCCATAATTTCCATCCTGCTCCTTGCCCACTGGTACTGTTATCGATATTAATAACAGGAGCATTTTTATTGTCTCCATAACAAGTGCTTTCTGTCATGGAACCAGTAGTTACAATTACATAATCATCTTTCCCTATCGGAATTTTTGTTTCCTTACCGTCTTGTTCGGTGATGATTCCTTCCACGACTTTACCTTCTGTATTAATTTGAAGGTCAAGGTCTTTAACTAATGTATCAAACTGAATCTGAACACCTTTATCCACAAGGAAATTTTTTAATGGGGTTACATAAGTGTCATATTGATTATATTTAGGGAAAACGGCATGAAAAATCTTTCATTCCATCGATTGCATGTAAGAACCTGTGCATATAAAGTTTTAATTCTAGTAAACTATGCCAGTTTTCAAAAGCAAACATGGTACGCCAGAAAAACCAGAAATTACTGTTTAAAAAAGATTCATTGAAATAATCTTCAATGGTTAAATCATCAAGCTCTTCTTTCTTTTTAAGTAAAAGTTTGATAATGGCGATCTGGTCTTTTTTTTCTATTCCGAATTTACTGAAATCCTGTATTTGTCCCTGATTGTGAATAAGGCGGGCTTTAGAGTAATTGGGGTCATTATCATTAACAAGACGGTATTCATCTAAAACACTGTAAGGAGCAGGTAATTCAAGGGCAGGAATATCCTGGAACATATCCCACAGATTTTCATATGTCATATCCATTTCACGGCCTCCACGAATGATATATCCGTCTTTTGCGTTACCGGCACCATCTAATGAACCTCCTTCTACATGCAGCTGATCCAGGAAAATGATATTTTTTCCGGGAATATGGCCATCGCGGATGAAATAATAAGCGGCTGACATTCCTGCAATTCCGCTTCCTATTATATAGATTTTACTGTTTTCGTAAGATTTCAAAGGAATTCCTTTGTTACGCTGATAATTTCCGATTTGGTCAGAAAAAGGCATCGTTTTTTCAGGTGTGTTAATCTGAACCTCTTTACTTGAATCAGGTTCATGAACTACATTTCCGAATTGTGATGAGGCATTTAAAACTTTGTCAAATTTTGAAGGGATTGTACTCATTTTGTATTGTTTTTTAATTAACAGACTAAAGGTACCCCTATTCAAGGCATATAAATTATCCCTAATTTCAGAATTATTATCCCCAAATTCTTTATGAAAAAATATTTTCGTTGATTCTATATTCTGAAGGAGAATAAGATGTGTGCTTTTTAAAAAAACGGCCAAAAGCTGAAGCTGAATTAAACTGAAGTTCAAAGGCGATTTCCGAAATGGTAATATCAGGGTTTCCAAGCAGAACATAAGCTTCTCTTAATAAGGTTTCATCGATGATCTGATGTGGGGTTTTTCCGCTTGATTTTTTAACGATCTCTATCAGGTATTTGTTGGAAACAAAAAGCTGGTCTGCATAATACTGGACATTCCGGCACTGTTGGATCTTTTCCTGAACAAGCTGACGGAATTTAAGAAAAAGATCCTTTTTACTTTCTTTCTTTTTGGAATTGATAAGCTGCTCTTTATTCATGAACTCGGCTACTTCTAATAAAAGATTGAAAATGGAAGAACGGATGATTTCTTCTGTGAACTTACCCTTCAATCTTGTTTTTTTCTTCATATATCGCATTGAATCCGTTATCAGGGCTGCATTTTTATCATCTGCTTTTACAATGCTGTAAGAACCTTTATTAAATAGATTCATCTTTTCAATAATGAAAGGATTGGAAATGTTTTTAATGAGAAAATTCTTGTCGAAAAATAGAAGTTTCATTTTGAAATCTTCTGACGTACTTAAAAATTTAATAATGGTAGAAGGGGCGGAAATAAAAAAATGATGAATTCCGATTTGATATTTCTGCTTGTCTATTTCAATGTTGATTTCTCCTGAGGTACAGATACAGAGTGCATAATAATCTATTCGGAAGGGAAGGTCGGGGAAATTGAAAATAGCTTTTCCGGATGAGATATAATAAGATTCCTGACAGTTGATATGGTAAAATGATAATGTGTCGTGTAAGCTTTCGTATGTCCTCATACTTGGTGTTTGATTTCGTTTGATAATAGCTAATCGACAATTAGCATAGATAATATTATATCCTGTTTGTTGCAATTTACGAAATTTATAACCATTTATTATTATAATTGTGTAAAATTTTCTTAACTGTTATTCTTTTGAGTGTTAAATAAAGTTGAATTTTTCTCTGAAAAATAAATTTGAACTGTGCTATGGACTAATTTTCTTAATTTTGCATTCGGAATTTTTATGGAATATAATTGTGAAACTGATAAGTATATATACGAGTTCATTTAAAGGCCTCTCCAAAGAGAGCTGGATGTTGGCGCTGGTTATGTTGATCAACCGTTCAGGCTCTATGGTGCTTCCTTTTTTAGGAGTATATATGACTTCTCAGCTAGGTTTTGATATCAAGAGTTCTGGAGTTGTTCTGAGTTTTTTTGGGGTAGGTTCGGTTTTAGGATCCTGGCTTGGAGGTCAGATTACGGATAAAATAGGAGAGTATCGTGTACAAAGCTTAAGTTTGCTGCTGAGTGTTCCACTGTTTTGTATGATTCCATTTTTTAAAACGGAAGTGGGACTGGCAGGGATTATTTTAGCACAAAGTACCATAAGTGAGGCCTTCCGTCCCGCCAACTCAGTAGCAATCACTAAATATGCAAGACCGGAAAATATAACAAGAGCATTTTCTTTAAACCGTATGGCAGTTAATCTTGGATTTTCAATAGGTCCTGCCTTGGGAGGAATTTTATCTGGGATTTCTTATGAATTTCTCTTCTTCAGTAATGCTTTAGGAGCCTTATTAGCGGGTCTTATGTATATTTGGTTTTTTAGTAAAAGAAACAAGCTGGCTGCCGGAAAGAAGAAGAAATTCACCGGAAAAATTGTAGAAAAAGAAAACTCACCTTATAAGGATGGTAAATTTATACTGTATTGTATCTTTTGTATGCTTTTTTCTGTATGTTTCTTCCAGCTTCTTAATACGTTAACTATTTTCTATAAAGATACCGCAAAGCTAAGTCAGGAAAGTATCGGGTTTATTTTAGGATATAGTGGGTTCCTGATTGTATTGTTGGAAATGGGATTTGTACAGATCGCTGAAAAGTACTTCAGTCTTGCTCTTACCTTATTACTTGGAACTTTTATCTGTGGTTTTGCCTACGGAATGCTGGCTTTTGATCATAGT
This sequence comes from Chryseobacterium sp., assembly GCF_022712095.1. GTDB lineage: Bacteria > Bacteroidota > Bacteroidia > Flavobacteriales > Weeksellaceae > Chryseobacterium. Next base: position 6,990 of record NZ_JALAHD010000223.1, read on the forward strand.
ATGATTACTTTAATTATCTCCATGACTCTCTTATGTATCGGGGAAATATGGGTGCTGCCTTTTATGTCTACCATTACAGCTCTACGCTCAGGTAATAACAATAAAGGAGCCTATATGGGACTGAATGGAATTGCTTTTTCCATCTCTTTTATTATTACACCTTATTTGGGTACTTTGATCGCTGAAAATTATGGATTCAGCAAACTTTGGATAGGAACCGGAGTAGCGTGTACACTGATCGCTATTGCATTTTACTTTATTATTCCCTGGTTGTTAGCAGAAAAAAAATCTGATAAAAAGAGCCTTTAAGAATCATTTCATTAGTTTTGTCTAATGATGAGAACAGGTATTCTTATTTTCTTTTTGGGTGGTTCTTTTTTCTTTTCGCAGAAAAAAGAAGAGGATTCAGCTAGCCTGATTTCAGAAGTTAAGATTGATGCCTATAAAAAGCCTGCATCTTTCATCACCTCTACAAAATCAGTGGCTGTTGTTTCCGGTGATCTGCTGAAACAAAATACTCCCGAAAGAATGCTGAAATCCATTAATCAGGTCGGAGGAGTACGAATGGAAGAACGTTCTCCGGGAAGCTACAGGATATCTGTAAGAGGAAGTACACTTCGGTCTCCGTTTGGAGTTCGGAATGTAAAGGTATATATTGATGATTTTATTCTCTCCGATGCTTCAGGAAATACATATTTTAATATCATTTCTCCTGCATTGATCAATACAATAGAAATTTATAAAGGTCCTGAAAGTGGAGATTATGGAGCTATGACGGCAGGTGCTATTCTTCTTCAGACAAGAAATACGGATCATCTTTCTCTTAATCTTTCCATAGGAAGCTATGGAGCTTTTAACCAAAGTTTTGATTTTTCAAAACAATCAGGAAGACATTTTTTTGAGATTTTTCATAATTATTACAGAACGGATTCTTACAGAGAACAATCTTCGGTGGAAAGGAAACAGGTCTATTTAAAAGACCGTTACAATTATTCTGAAAAAGGGATCCTGAACACAATGCTTCTGCTTTCTGATCTGAATTATGAAACACCGGGAGGGCTTACCTTAGAGCAAATGAAAACAAATCGTAAACAATCCAGACCGTCGACAGCTGTATTACCGGGAGCCAAAGATCAGCATGCAGGTATTCATAATAAAATGCTTTTGACAGGAATATCTAATCAGTGGAATATAAATTCTGCATTTTCACATTTTATTATGGTTCAAGGTTCTTATGTAGATTTCAGGAATCCTTTTATTACCAATTTTGAAAAAAGGTTTGAAAATAATTTTGCTTTGAGAACCCATTTGAATTATACAAAAGATGTAGAACGGCTATCTATGGAGTGGCGATTAGGATTTGAGGGAGGAATTAATAATATCACAGTAAAAAATTTCGATAATAACGGAGGAGAAACAGGAGTGCCACAAAATTTTGATCAACTAAAAAATCTTTCAGGATTTTATTTTCTTTCCCAGAAACTAAACTGGAATGAAAAATTGTTCACAGATATTTCTGTAAGCTTAAATTCAAATACTTACAGTTGGGAACGATCTTATCCTGATAATGAAAATGGAAAAGTTAATTATAGAAATCAGTGGCTCCCTAATTTTGGAATTACTTATCTTTTTGGGAATGGGTTTTCATTAAGGGGAAAAATAGGAAAAGGAAATTCAGCTCCTACCAATGAAGAAATCAGGGCATCTGATCAGCAGTTTAATATGAATTTGGTTCCGGAATACGGATGGAATAAAGAAATAGGATTGAGAAAACAGTTTTGGAATGTCCTGTTTCTGGAAGGAAGCTATTTTGATTTCCGGATGAAAAATACGATTGTCAGAAGACAGAATGAAATGGGACAGGAATTTTTTATCAATCAGGGAAATTCTGTACAGAAAGGTTTTGAAGGTCTTGTGGAATCTAAAAATTTCAAATTCAACTCTCATGGGTTGAGTCAGTTTAAATTCAGGTTTTCCGGAAGTTTTTATCATTTCAGATTTAAAGAATATATCCAGGATAGTGAAAACTATTCAGGGAATAATCTCACGGGAGTTCCTGCAACGACGATTAACAGCTTATTGAATTTTGTGTTTTTTAAAAAACTGGCAATTGATTACTCACACTTTTATACCTCAAAGGTTCCTTTGAATGATGCTAATTTAGTGTGGTCAAAATCCAGTTTTGTAGGTAATATACAATTCAGAATTCCTGTTGATTTTGAAAAAACAAGAGTGTATTTTTACCTGCAGGTTCAGAATCTCTATAATACAGATTATGTATCAGGTTTTGATATCAATGCCTTTGGAAACCGCTTTTATAATCCGGCAGCGAAACGGAATTTCACTATAGGAGCCAATGTTAACTTCTAACTGTTTTTTTCAGAATATTGGTAATGATGAGATTCGCGTGATTCCTTGAATTTTCGATAAACCATAGGTGAGTATCTTTTCCTCCACAAACTACACCTGCAAGATATAAATCTTCAATATTAGTTTCCATAGTAGAAGGATCATAAAGAGGATTCAAGCATTCTCCCTGTAATTCTATTCCGGAACCCTTTAAAAAATCAAAATCAGGAAGATAGCCGGTCATAGCCAGTACAAAATCATTTTCAATTTCATGGTTTTGCCCGTTTTCATCCTTGAAAATTACAGAGTTTTCTTTTATCTCCAACATTTCAGCATTAAAGTAGGCCTTAATACTTCCCTCTGCAATTCTGTTGTCAATATCAGGTTTTACCCAATATTTTACACTTTTGGAAATCTCAGAATGGCGAATGACCATTGTAACGTTAGCTCCTTTTCTGTAAGTCTCTAGTGCTGCATCTACAGCTGAATTGCTGGAACCTACCACGACAATTTTCTGTTGTGCATATGGGTAAGGCTCTGTATAATAATGTTTTACTTTAGGAAGGTTTTCTCCGGGAATGTTCATAATATTCGGAATATCATAGAAGCCGGTGGAAATGATTACGTTTTTAGCTTTATACCGGGATTTTGAAGTTTCTATATCAAATGAACCTTCATTTTTGGAGACATTCAATACTTTCTCATAAAGATTAATATTCAGTTCTTTTTGCCGCGTAATTCCCTGATAATATTCTAAAGCTTCCTGTCTTCCGGGTTTTGGGGATGCACAGATAAACGGAATTTCTGCTATCTCCAGTTTTTCTGCAGTAGAAAAGAATCGCATGTATAATGGATAATTGTAAAGAGAATTGACAATCGTTCCTTTTTCAATGATAAGATAAGTGAGATTATTTTTCTGGGCCTCAAGGGCACAGTTTAAACCGATAGGACCTCCTCCGATAATAAGAATATCTAACATTTCCATACTGCTAAGATATTGAATATAACCCGATCACGGTATTGAATCGGTATTAAATTTTAATCAAAAAATATGATATATATTATAATTGATCTAGGATTTCAGCAAGTTTTTTAGTCAGGTTTTTTCGTGAAAACTTTTCGATATTCTGGGTGTTGTTTTGCAGAAGACCTTTTTTCCAGAGATCGAATTTTTCCATAATAAAACTTTTCATCCTGTCAGAATCCTGATAATTAAAATGTCTTCCGGATTGAGTTTCATTTAAAATAGTAGCAACATCTGCATTATCCGGTCCAAAAGAAATGATCTGTTTTCCCGTAGCCAGATATTCAAATATTTTTCCGGGAATGATTCCTTTGGAAGATTCATTCGGGAAATTGGTAATGAGAAGAAGATCGGAGTTTTGCATTTCAACGAGAGCCTGATCATGGGAAAGATACCCAAGATTATTAATATGGTTTCTTAGAGAAGTATTATCAAAATGGTGTAAAATCTTATCATCTACTCTTCCTGCAAACTTCAATTGAAAATATTCTGCAAAATCAGAATTATGTTCGATCAGATCATTAAGAACATTCCATAAATTTTCCGGATTACGAAGCTGCTCCAGGACACCGATATAGCTTAGTGTAAAATAATCTGATTTAGTTTCAGTAACAGCTGAAGATACAGAGTCCGTTTCATCAAAACCGTTGGTAATACAAATGGCATTGGCTCCTCTTTTTCTGAAATTTTCTGCATCGGTATAGCTGGTCGCTAAGGTAATATCCGCTTTTTTAAAAACTGCTGTTTCAAGCTGTCTGTGTTTTCTGTCGGAGCCCTTAGTAAGCCTTAAATGTTTATAATATGAAATTTCCGTCCATGGATCACGAAAATCAGCAATCCATTTTAAATTGGCAATCCTGTGCTTGAGATTTAATCCGATAAGATGTAAGGAATGGGGTGGGCCGGAAGTAATCACTACCTCAATTTTATTTTTCTCTATATATTGTTCCAAAAAGTGAACGGAAGGTCTTACCCAGAAAACTCTTGCATCAGGAATAAAAAAGTTACCTCTTACCCAAATGGAAATTTTGGATTTCCAGCTTTGGTTTTGTCCTACATCAAACTGTCCGGCTTTAAATTTCTTGTTGCTTTTATTCAGCTTTTCTGCCAATTGGTATGGTTCCCATATTTTGGTTTTAATGATCTCTATATTTTCCGGCACATCTTTTATAAGACTTTCATCCAATAAAGGATAGCTTGGATTTTCAGGAGTGTAAACAACAGGTTTCCATCCGGATTGGGGAAGATATTTTGCAAATTTCAACCATCGCTGAACACCGGGACCTCCAGCAGGAGGCCAGTAATAAGTAATGATGAGAATTTTTTTTTCTTCCATTAATTAATTGAATCTAAATCTATGGTCTTTCTTTTTTCTCTGTTTTTGAACATCCAGAAAATACCAAAAACACTCAATACAATGAATAATCCGAAAGAAAGTAAAGAAACCCATTTTCCTGTTTCTATCACTTCAGGCTCGAATATCATTTTGATGTTATGAGCTCCTGCCGGAACATGTACAGCCCGAAGCAAATAATCCGCTTTGATATAGGGAACTTCTTTTTCGTCTACAAACATCTTCCATCCGTGAGGATAATATATTTCAGAGAAAACTGCCAGCTGAGGTGTTTTAGATTGAGATTTGAACTCTAATTCATTAGGCTGGTAGCTTGTTAAGTTAATGAATGCAGCAGAATCTGCCTGAACAGGTTTTCCTGTAAAATAGGATTTGTCAGAAGAGGCGATTACAGCCGTTTTTTTACTGTCAATTATACCGATCTGCTTGATTTCTTCATTCGGTGTATCTACAAATTTCAGATCTCCTACAAACCATGCATTTCCATTTGCTTTAGCGTTAGGCATTGCTTGTGGCTGTTCAGGGCCACCCATTACCCAATATTTAGCATTGAGAAGGTTTAGGATATTAGGAACTCTTACTGAATCCATTACCTGAAAATATTCGTTAATTACATCATCATACCGTCTCAGTTTTACAGCATGATAACCTCCGACAGAATTGGTGAAATAGGAAGTATTCGTTTCACTGAATGTTCCAAGGATATTATTGAATACACGGTAATGACTTTTATCTTTTTCTGCAATTGTTTCTAGGGTTTTGTTAACATTTACAGTAGCCAGAATAGATTCCAAACTTGGATTTCCCGCAGCTTTTTCTGCTAATAAATCGGAAGTTTCCGTCTGAAAAGGATTGGTAGCAAAAATTTTATCCACATAATTATCATCATTCAGGTAACGTTTATTGACAGTCCACAGGTCAAACAAACTGACCACTCCGATAATTACCAAAGCAATATTCTGATTTAGTTTTTTCTTTAAGCTTAAGAATAAAGCTCCTGCAGCAATCGCTACATAGATAAATGCTTTAATAGCATCAATTCTGAATAACTTAAATCTCTCATCTGTCAGATAATCCAGCAGGAAAGGAGGGAAATATGTTTTTTCATTTTCGGTAGAAAATCCTAACAGGGCTTTACCGAAAACAAGAAGTATTAAAGTTAATCCTAAAACAACTCCACTTACATAAAGGAGCATTTTCTGTTTATATTCTTCGCTTAATTTTTCATCAGTAAAAAATCTGTATAAACCGATAATGGCAATAAGGGGGAATAATAATTCCACAACTACCAATATAGATGAAGGGGCTCTGAACTTATTATAAAAAGGTACAAAATCGATGAAGAAGTCTGATAAAACCATGAAATTGCTTCCCCATGCGAGAAGGACAGTCAGAATGGAAGCTCCAAGAATCCAGTAACGGTATTTTTTGGAAGCAAAAAAGAATCCTAGTACAGCAAGGAAACAAACAATAGCTCCCTGGTAAGCCGGACCTGAAGTGCCGGGTTGGTCGCCCCAATACGTTACTCCGCTGAACCCTTTTGAAATTCTGTCCATTTCTTCCTGAGTGGATATATTTTGCTGTACAAGCTCCTGCACATGATTCATGATCTCTTTCCCTTCAGGTTCCTGGCTTCCTCCCCCCATTAATCTCGGGATGAAAAGATTTAATGTTTCCAGTCTTCCATAGCTCCACATCAGCATGCTTTCCTTGTCCATTCCGGATTTTCCGGAAGTATGGCTTTCATTGTTCAGGATTTGTTTCCCACGAACGGTTTCCTTTACATATTCGGCATTGGCCATGATTCTTTGGGAATTCATTCCTACACCTATGACAAAAGAAGCAGCAAGAATAACCGAGGAAACAATAAAATGCTTCATCGGTGTTTTTTTCTGAATGGCTCTTACCAATTCTGAAATGAATAAAAATCCTAATGCCAAGAATAGGTAATAAGTCATTTGCGGGTGGTTAGCCGAGATTTGAAGCCCCATAAAAAGGGTAGTTACAATAAATCCTATAACATATTTTTTCCTTATATAAACCAATAAGATCCCGGCTAATAAGGGAGCAAAATAAGCGATCGTATGAACTTTTCCATTGTGTCCGGCAGCAATAATAATGTAGAAATAGGTTGAGAGGCCAAAGAAAGTGGCTCCCAATAAAGCATATTTCCAGTTTCTTACGGCTACTAAGCCTAGGAAGAAAAAACCTGAAAATAATAAAAAAAGGTAATTAACCGGTCTTGGGAAAAAGTTTAGGAATCCGTCAATACTTTTGATAATATCACCGCGGAACTGGGCCCCCATCTGATAGGTGGGCATTCCTCCAAACATGGAATCACTCCAGTAGGTTTCTTTCCCAAAATTGGCTCTGTAATCCAAAAGCTCCTTAGCACCTCCACGATACTGCACGATGTCATGCTGGAAAAGTTGTTTCCCTGTAAAAACAGGAGTGGAATATAAAAATGCCAAAATGATAAATACAACTAAAGAAATTGCAATATATATCAGGTTTTTATTTTTAGCCATGCGGGGTATATCTTTTAAGAAATAGGATTTTATTTTTGATCTGTTTTTGGGTCTTTCACTTCTTCGTATTCCACAGTCTCTGCATCCCAGTTGATTTTTTGTTTAGTATTCTTCTTTGAGTCGTGTATATCCTGTTGTCTTCTGTTGTTATTCGGATTATTAAATGTGTACTTGTGGAAAGTCTTAAAAAAAATTCTTTTAAGAATATTCCATACAAAGTAGATGATAATAGTAGCGAGTACTAACTCAAAAATGTACTTCATTTTTTTATTTTTATAAACTTCTTCTATTTAGAGGATGGGTTTACCATTACAGAAGAATTGGAAACACTTTTCATCGATTGGGATTGTTTACCGTCTGAAATAGTTTCGATCTGTGTCGTTTTTACCGAAATATTCTGAGTATTAATCCATCCTGTATTCTGATCAAATTTGATCGTTCCGTTCTGTACAAGTTCACTGCTTAAGCTGTGCGTGATTTCTCCTTGTTTTTGTTTATCAGTCTTTTTAGGAATACCCCCTGATATTGAAATTTCAGCAACACCGTTTCCTACACTTTTCAATACATAGTTGGAAGTTACTTTTACCTTTCCGCTAGGATCAGCACTTTCCGAAGTACTCCATTTATCACCTACTTTTACACCTTTTTTAGGAATGATAGTCAGGTTTTTGGTGAACTGATCTTTAAGAACCTTTTCGTTGAAACTTTCTTTCAGACTGGCTACAACGCTTGCCTTTTGATTGGCATCTTTAATAATTGTTCCTACTGCATTGGATACTTTAGTATAAATAGGATCAAAACCTGTAATGGAAATCACATTTCCTTTCGTATCCATTTTCATCGTAAGTTTATTTCCTGTAAGAGCTCTGTTGATATTCCATATCATTTTAAGATCATCCTCTTTTGGTACAGCTTGTTTCGTATCTACTACAATTGTTTTTCCGTTAGCCGTCTGAGAGTTTCTTTTGGAAACAAGGTCTAAAGTCATATCATAGACATTATCTTTAAGATCATTCACTGTAAATGTCATCTCATCAGTAGATTCACTTGTACCATTAATTGTTTTACCTGTAGGATCAGTCATAGTCTTCACGTCTCTCTGGTAAGTAGTCAGTGGATATGTTTTTCCTTTTTCTAACTTAAAAGTCTGAGTGAAAATTCCTGCGGAATCTGTTATGGCTGGACTTTCAACTACGGCTGCTACAGAATCTGCGGGTACTTCTACCGTTACTGTTTTTCCTGTAGCCGGATCTACTTTGGTAATTGTTGCCTTTTCTTTTTTACAAGATACTAAAGCTATGGAGATTAGAGCGAATGCTGCTATGTTTTTCATTTTGATTTTTTTTAAGTTGTGTTTATTAATTTGTTTTCACCATTTTTTGTCTTACTGCTTCATATAATATAGCCCCACATGCTACTGAAACATTCAGAGATTGAGTTTTGCCTTCAATCGGAAGTTTTATTTTTTCATCGGAATGATGTAATACCTCTTTTGAAATTCCTGTTTCTTCATTTCCCATAACAATAGCACAAGGTTCTGAAAAATCTACATCATAAATGAGCTTCTGTGCTTTTTCAGTAGCCGAAAATACTGAAATTCCACTTTGCTGAAGGAAATCAACTACATGAGCAAGATTGGGTTCTTTACATATTTTTATATTATAGATGGCTCCTGCAGAAGTTTTGATAGCATCTGAGTTAATAGGTGAAGCTCCTTTTTCCGGAATGATCACAGCATCTACACCAACGCATTCTGCTGTTCTGCAGATCGCTCCAAAGTTTCTTACATCAGTAAGTCTGTCTAAAATAAGTAAGAATGGAGTTTTACCTTCCTCAAAAAGCTGAGGAACAATATTTTCAATTCTGTGAAAGGGAACGTCGGAAATAAAAGCTACAACACCCTGATGGTTCTTTCTTGTAAAACGGTTAAGTTTTTCAACAGGAACATAATTGGGACGTATTTTATTTTTAGCTAAAATAGTTTTCAGTTCTGCATAAATAGGACCCTGTAACGCATTCTGTACAAAGATTTTGTCAATAGTTTTTCCAGCTTCAATAGCTTCTATTACGGGACGTAGCCCAAAAATGAAATCGTCTTTCATTGAGTTGTTTACCATTTAAACTTTTAATATTTCTCTCCTAAAATAGCTCTCTTCTGAGCCATAACATATCCATAATGGAGACTTTCATGCATATTGTTAAAGATAATAGCATCTTGAATGCTTTTCAGATCCATACCAAAACTTGTGGTGTACGGAGTATAATCTGAAAAGAAATCATGATCATAATCTTTCATTAAAATCTTTGAAGTTTCGGTTAACAGAAAAGCTAAGTCTTCAACTTCTGATTTCTGAACATTCAGATTAGGTAAAGTCCCTTTCTTGTAGGTTTCCACCCAATATTTATCTATTCTGAATGGATTACCGCTCAGATAATAATGCAAAAGTTGCTGTGTGGCAACTGCATGGGCAATATTCCAATAGATGTTATTGTTGAAACCATCAGGAATTAATAAGAGATCTTCATGAGAAGTATTCTGTAAAATTTCCAAAATATTTTCTCTTACCTGTCTGTGTGCTTGAAAATGATAATTCATTTTACAAATTTTAATCACCAAAAATAGTTTAATAAACTGGAAATGACAATTTTTAAGAGGTGGTTTCCAGTAAAATTTATATATTTTTATGAAAAATTTCCGTAAAGGCTTAGGAAGCTATATGAAGTAGTAAGACCAATGATGTATTAACGCTGGAATTTTTAACAAACTTTAACTCAAAAATGGCATTGATTGTGTTGATTAATGCAAGTATTTATTAGAAATTTACCAACTATTTTAAATTAAGCTATGTCAGATTTACATCAAGCCGAAGACATTCGTCAGCTAACGGAAAAGATCAAAGAACAAAACTATATGTTTTCCCTTCTTAGACAGGAAATTAATAAAGCAATTATTGGACAGGAATATATGATAGACCGTCTTTTAGTTGGTCTGTTAGGGAATGGGCATGTTCTTCTGGAAGGAGTTCCGGGGCTTGCTAAAACATTAGCGATAAAAACATTAGCAGAGGCAGTACATGGTGAGTTTTCGAGGATACAGTTTACACCGGATTTGCTTCCCGCGGATGTGGTAGGAACAATGATTTATAATATTAAAGATAATGACTTTTCTATTAAGAAAGGACCTGTATTTGCCAATTTTGTATTAGCGGATGAAATCAACCGTGCTCCGGCTAAAGTTCAGTCGGCACTTTTGGAAGTGATGCAGGAAAAGCAGGTGACGATAGGTGATGAAACAATGAAATTGCCTAAGCCGTTTTTGGTGCTTGCTACCCAAAACCCTATCGATCAGGAAGGAACTTATCTTTTACCCGAAGCGCAGAGTGATCGTTTTATGTTAAAATGTAAAATAGATTATCCTGAGTTTGAAGATGAAAGAAAGGTCATGAGAATGGTTTCCACTTCTCATCAGCCGGAAATTAAACCGGTTATTTCCCTTCAGAATATTGTGGATGCCAAATCAATCATCAATCAGATTTATCTTGATGAAAAGATTGAAAAATATATTCTGGATATGGTATTTGCAACCCGTTATCCGGAAAATTACGGTCTTTCGGAGCTTAAAAATTATATAAGTTTCGGAGCTTCCCCGAGAGCCTCAATTAATTTAGCCATTGCATCAAGAGCCTACGCATTCTTAAAGGGAAGAGCATTTGTGATTCCTGAAGATGTAAAAGAATTGGCGAAAGATGTTCTGAGACATAGGATAGGATTAACTTTCGAAGCAGAGGCTGAGGAAATCTCAACAGAAGAAATTATCAATAGAATTTTAGCGAAAATCCAGGCCCCGTAATGAACGAAGTTATAGTCAGAAAAGCACTTCCTGAAGATTGCAGCTCCATGCTGGAGCTCATTAAAGAACTTGCTGAATATGAAAAGGCATTGCATGAAGTTACCTTAACTTTAGAACAGTTTATCGAAGACGGATTCGGAGCAAGTCCTGTTTGGGGGGCATTTGTTGCTGAAATTAATAATGAAATTGTTGGAATCTCTTTGTATTATGACCGATATTCCACATGGAAAGGGAAAAGACTGTATCTTGAAGATCTGGTAGTGACAGAAAGCATGAGAGGAAAGCAGATCGGTAAAAAATTGTTTGATGCTACCTTGGAATACGGAAAACGGAACGACTACAACGGAATGGTCTTTCAGGTATTGAATTGGAATGAACCGGCTATTAATTTTTATAAAAAGTACAGTCCCAGGTTTGATGAGGAATGGTTGAATGTATCGATCGAATTTAAAAAATAAATTAATTCTGAATTAAGTCTTATGCAGATAAAAGATATTGTAAAAAAAGTAAAACAGATTGAAATCCGTACCAAAAAGAAAACGGAGGCTGCTTTAATGGGGCAATATCACAGTGCTTTTAAAGGACAGGGGATGACTTTTTCGGAGGTACGTCCTTATCAGTTTGGGGATGAAATCCGGAGAATAGACTGGAATAAGACAGCACGTTTCCGTGAACCTTTTGTAAAGGTAATGGAAGAGGAAAGAGAACTCACCATGATGCTTATAGTAGATATTTCTGCTTCTATGGACTACGGAACAAAGACACAGCTTAAAAGAGAATATGTTGCTGAAATAGCAGCAAGTTTAGGTTTTTCGGCGGCAGGGAATAATGACAAAGTGGGCTTGATCTTATTTGCAGATAAAGTATATAAAGTGATTCCCCCGCAGAAAGGCAGAAAACATATTCTTTCCATTATAAGTACAATCCTTACCGCAGATTATGTAGCTGGCATTTCAAAAGTAGATAAAGCGCTGGAATATATGATGGGTATTTTCAAAAAAAAATCTCTGGTTTTTCTGTTTTCGGACTTTGAAGATCCTTATGACTCCAAAATGTTGAGAGTTGCATCAAAAAAACATCAGCTGTTGGGGTTGAGAATTTATGATGAAAAAGATAATGAGATTCCCAACGTAGGATATGCTCTTTTTCATGATGCTGAAACAGGCAGAGAAATTTGGGCTAATACCTCAAGTGCAAGATGGAGGTATACATTTGCAGAAGCTCAGAAGCAAAAGCTACGGGCTTTAGAAGAAGACTTTGCTGTAAGCTCAGCAGGTTTTCTGAATATAAGTGCGGATGCGGATTATTCCAGATTGCTGTATAATTATTTTCAGAGTAAGTAATTGAGAAATTACCATTATATATTTATTAAAAACTTAAAATAGATTTGAAAAGACTACTATTTTTACTGTTTTTCTCCATCTGTGCGAATGCATTTTCACAGATACTTTCTTCCAACCTGGAAAAGAAAACTATGGCTTTGGGGGAAATCAACCATTTAGTTATCAAGATTAATAATTTAAATAATCAGCAGGTTTCTGCGGCTCCTAAAAACGAACTGCTTCCTTTTCATTTTGAAGAGATAAAAGATAGTATCGGGATACAGCCGGACCTGTATGAAAGAAGAATTGAATTTTCAGTATATGAAGAAGGAACATTTACGATTCCTGAACTTGAATTTAAAGTAGGAGACAGGATTCTTAAGACCATACCTTATGAAATAGATGTAATCAATACGGCTCAGAAAGGAGATCAGATTGCGGATATTATGAAAAATAAGGAAGTTAAGCTTGAGGTAAAAGATTATTGGGAGCTTTATAAATGGTATGTTCTGGCCGCTTTGGCAGGGCTTGCGTTTATTGCTGCGGTCATTATGTTTATAAAGTGGGGACGAAGGAAGAAAGATCCTCCTGTCGTCATCACTAATCAAACTTTAAAAGAGCTGGATTCTCTTAAAAAGAAAAAATATATTGAAGGAGGAAATTATCGTTCGTTTTATGTAGAGCTGATCGATATTTCAAGAAAATTTATTACTACACAATATCATTTGCCAGCGGATGTTTTACTTACGGATGACCTCGTTCAGCTGATTAAGGAAAACAATACGGTTTCTCAGGATAATGAGAAGGTTGTGGAAGAAGTATTTTTAAGAGGAGATCTGGTGAAATTTGCCAAGACAATTCCAGATAAGGAAACCATGGAAAAAGACTTTACTGATATAAAGGAATTTGTGAAAAGGTCATCAAAGGACCTGGAATTTGAAAACTTGAGAAAGGATGTTTAATTTTGAATTTTATAGCCCTTGGTTTCTTCTTCTTTTTCTCTTGTTTATTCCGCTTATATTCAGGGATATTACCAAACAAAAAAGAAAAGGAATCAAAGTTCCAACCGTCAGCCATATGGAGCACGACAGTGGGATATTGCTGGTGCTTTTTATATTGAAATTAACCAAATATATTATTCTTTCTGCGCTTATTATTGCGATGGCAAGGCCGAGAACATTCACAATTTCTCAGGATCGGGATGATACGAAAGGAATTGATATTATGCTTTCTGTGGATGTATCTCTTAGTATGCTGGCGAAAGATCTTACACCGGACAGATTAACTGCTTTGAAAGATATTGCCATCAAGTTTGTTGAAAAACGTCCTAATGATAGATTAGGTTTGGTAACCTATTCCGGAGAAGCTTTTACCAAAGTGCCTGTTACCTCTGATCATCAGGTAGTAATTGATGAACTTAAAAATCTCAATCCTCTGGAATTACAGCCCGGAACGGCTATAGGGGAAGGTCTTTCTGTTGCGGTTAACCATTTAAAAAACAGTAAGGCAAAGAGTAAGATTATTATTCTGATGACGGATGGAGTGAATACCATTGAAAATGCAATGCCTCCTCAGGTAGCTGCCGAACTGGCTAAAAATAATGGTATAAAAGTATATTCTATCGGAATAGGAACTAACGGATATGCATTAATGCCTACCCAGACAGATATTTTTGGAGATCTTGTTTTCACGGAAACAGAAGTAAAGATTGATGAACCTGTGCTTAGAGAAGTAGCCCAGACTACAGGAGGTAAATATTTCAGAGCGACTTCCAACAGCAGTTTGGAGGAGGTTTACAATGAAATTAATCAACTTGAAAAATCTGATGTTAAGGTTTCTAAGCTTTATAACTATGAAGAATATTTCTATATTTTTCTTTGGATAGCCTTGGGGGTGCTGGTTCTGGATGCTTTATTGAGATGGGTATTTTATAAATTTTTAAGCTGATGGATTGGTATTTAGGAAATTACTGGTATATACTTTTGTTGCTGCTTTTGCCGTTGCTCGCTTATTTTTTGCTCAGCTTTCTCAAATGGAAGAAGAGGAGAAGAGAAGCTTTTGCCGATGGCCAGTTTCATGAATCTTTATTTGAGAAAAACTCCGGATTTACTAAAATCTTTCCTCCATTATATATATTGGGAACGCTATTCCTTATATTCTCAATTATAGACCTGTTGTCTGGTTCGGAAGAAATTGAAACCAATCAGAAAATGAATAATGTAATATTCATGCTGGATGTATCCAATTCTATGAATGCGGAAGATATTAATCCAAGCCGTTTGTCAGAGGCCAAGAATGTGATGATAAATACGATGCAGAAGATGACCAATGACAAAGTGGGGATTATCATTTTTGCAGGTCAGGCTGCATCTATTATGCCTTTAACCACGGATTATAATTCTGCAGAAACCTATATAGGTGCAATAGAAACCAATTCGATGCAGATTCAGGGAACTGATTTTTTAAAAGGAATGCAAACTGCTGTCAGTAAATTTAAGAATGTAAGCAAAGGATCCAGAAAAGTGGTATTATTAAGTGATGGAGAAGATAATGAAGGAAATGATAATGCGGCTATCAAACTGGCGAATAAAGAGGGAATTACCATTATATCGGTAGGAATAGGTTCTGATGAGGGAGCTCCCGTTCCAGAATATGTTTTTGGACAATTAATGGGTTATAAATCAGATAGAAACGGAGAAACAGTCATCTCCAAAAGGCAGACCGATGCATTAAAGAAAATGGCAGAATCCACTTCCGGGACTTATATTGACGGTAATAATATTAAAGAGACTCCGGACAGGATTATAGATGCTTTAAATAAGAAAATGTCGTCTTCGGTAAGTCTGGTGAAATCACAGAATGCTAATCATTATTATCAATACTTTTTAGCCGTATCATTATTTTTCTTTTTTCTGATTTATATTTTTAATCCTAAAAGAGATTTTAATATTTAACTTTTTCTACTTTTTTATGAATGATTAAAAAAGCTATTTAACCCAATTTTAACAAATAAGACGCTGTTTATTAACATATAAAAAAATAATTTTGCATGAAATGAATACTAAAATCATCTTTTTATCGTTTTTTATTGTTTTTGCATTTTCAAGTCTTCTGTTGGGCCAGGAGAACTATAGAACTTTGGTGTATGAGGGCAATCAGAAATTTGAAGGTAAAAACTATGATGGGGCGTCTTCCAAGTATATGGAGGCTGTAAAAGCTAATGAAAAAGATTTTATGGCTCATTATAATCTCGGAAATGCTTTGTATAAAAATAAAAAGTATGAAGAAGCAAAAGCTGAATTTGAAAAAGCACAGCAGCTTTCAAAAACACTTCCTGATAAAGCAGCAGCACTTCATAACTTAGGAAATACCTATATGCAGATGAATCAGCCGGAAAAAGCAGCGGATTATTATAAGCAATCTTTAAAACAGGATCCTTATAACGAGGCTACCAGGAAGAATTTTGAAATTGCTAAATTAAAAGAAAAGGAAAACCAAAAGAAAAATCAACAAAATAATTCAGGCAAGGGCGGCGGCGATAATCAGCAGAAAAATGATGATCAGAAAGGAAAACCTCAAGATCAGAAGCAGGACCAGGGAACAGGTGAAGAAAATGAAGGAGACAGTCCCCAAGGCAAGGATCCGAATAAAGAAAAAAATAATCAGGGAAATATGCCTAAAGATCTTGAAGACGCCATATTAAATAAAATAAGCGATAAAGAAAAAGAAACCGCCAGAAGAATTTTAAATAAAAATTCTTATTCGATGCCCGAAAGCAACGAGAAAGATTGGTGATGCAGCATAAGTTAATTTACATATTAATGATTCTAGGATCCGTAATTTCTTATGGACAGGTGAGTTTCTATGTAAATGCTGATAAAAACGATTATTCAGGAAAGGATGTGATCAACCTTACTGTGGTACTTGAAATGAGCGGTGGAGAGTACAATCAGCAGACTCCTTTCCGTATGCCGGATCTTTCCAAATTCAATATCATAGGGACAGGTTCTGTAAATAACGGGTATATTGATCCTGAAACCAATACTGTAATTACTCAATCCGTAACCAGAATTGCTCTTGAGCCCAAACAGCGAGGGAAGGTAAGAATAGGCTCCGTTCTAGTTACTGTCAATAACAAAATTTACAAAACAGAACCTTTTGAAATTTCCATTAGGGATGTTGAAAAGAAAAGTGTAGCCACTAATGCCGCCAATGATGTCTATCTGAATGTAGAAATAGAGGACAGAGAAGTTTATAGAAACCAGGCTACTATTGCTGTTTTAAAAGTTTATTCTAAAAATATAGATAATTTCAGAAAGGTAAAAAATATCAATCTTCCTCGTCAGGAAAATATTAATGTACATCCGATTAATTTTAACCGATCGGAAATTGATCTTCCAGGCTCCGGAAATATGGCTTCTCAGATTCTGGCTATGTTTTTGGTGTTTCCCAATAAATCAGGAAATATAGAAGTGCCGGCAGTTTCTGCTTCATTGAGTACTTTTTCTAATAAGAGTAAAATAGTTTCCAATAGAGTAAAACTTAATGTAAAAAAACTGCCTGACGGCTGTCCGGAACACTTTACCAATGCAGTAGGTAACTTCAATGTTAATGTGTTTAAAGCTTCTAAAGAGAAAATAGAAGTGAAAAAACCAATGAATGTCGTTGTGAAGGTGTCGGGAGAGGGTAACCTTACGGATATGCATCTGCCTAAAATTCAGGAATCTCCTGATTATGAGGTTTTTGCCCCTAAAATAACATCTAAAGTAATTCCCGGAATGACAGGAATGAAAGGGGAGATTCTTGCCAATTATATTATTATTCCTAAAAAGTCGGGTGACCTTTCTATTAAAACAGAAGAGTTTGCATTTTTCAATCCGGTGCTTAAAGAATATGTTGATCTGGGACAAAAATCATTAGCTGTTAATGCTTTTTCACATGACCAGATTTTAGAATCACGTTCTACAGTGGAGAAAGTAAATGAATATACCAATACTTTTTTAGAAACAGTAGATAGCCCTGTTTTAAAAACAACTTCTTTTAAAGTTAAAGAAAAAAGTAAATTTAATTGGAGCATTTTATGTGTCAATATGGTGATCCTTTTAGGTTTATTTATTTTGTATCTGCTGTTTAGGAGTTGGCAAAAAAAACGTAATCTGATTAAGGAAACTGTATCTTCTCAATCTATCGGTTCTGTAGCAGAAAAAGAAAAAGAAATAAGAGAAAGGTTAAAGACTGATGTTGAAGATTATTTCAGCTATTTAGAAAATCTTAAAGATAAAGAAGACTATAATAAATTCTTTGAAACATTTGATGAATTGGATGCTGAGGTCAGAAATCAGTATTCACAGAGCTCTGCAGATGATTTTAGAAAATTTCTGGAGACCTATAAAGGGCTTTCTGTTGCAGAAGAATACGCAATTCTTTCTCGAAGAATCCAGATAGAAAAATATTCTCCAGTGAAATCCAAGGAAGGAATGAGCGAACTACTGAATAATATTGTTAATTTATATTCACAAATTAGCAAATAATTAATTTTTATTAATATTTTTGCGAAATTTTTAATTACAAAGGGATGGAGATATTTAACGACTTTTCTTTCAAAGAAATCATTACCTGTTTTATGGTTCTTTTTGCTGTTATTGATATTATAGGTTCTATTCCTATTGTGGTAGGGCTTCAGCAGAAATTTGGAAAAATTGAAGCTGAAAGAGCTTCCATTACGGCGGGCCTTATTATGATTATTTTTCTTTTTGTGGGAAATAAAATTCTTAAGTTTATCGGAGTGGATGTTAACTCGTTCGCTATAGCCGGTGCTTTTGTGATTTTTATCATAGCCCTGGAGATGATATTAGGTATTGAAATTAATAAAACTACGGAAGCAAAGTCCGCATCCATCGTCCCTATCGCATTTCCTCTGGTTGCTGGTGCCGGAACTTTGACGACGACTTTATCCTTAAGAGCGGAGTTTCATGATATTAACATCATATGTGGGATTATTCTCAACACAATTTTCGTATATTTGGTGCTGAAATCCGCCACTTGGTTGGAGAAGAGAATGGGAGAGGCTACTTTGGCTATTCTTCAGAAAGTTTTCGGGATCATCCTTCTGGCTATTTCAATAAAATTATTCACCGCAAACTTTGCACAATTAGTGCAGGTATATATTAATTTTTAAGAATCATGCAGAAGTTTTATAAAGTATTTTTAGTACTGTTTATCGTTATTATAGGTGTTAATCTCTATGCAATGGACTGGAAGTCGGATATTTTATCTGAAGATAATCTAAAGTTCGTATTTTCAATTGCTTCCGGAATTATCGGAGTTATATTGCTGTTTGTATTGAATACATGGAGTAAAATCGGGGTAAAAAAATAATATTACAATAATATAAAAAAAGAGGAGCTTATTATGATTCTCTTTTTATTTTTTATCAAGTTTAAGCTATTACCAGGTTCTTTAAAACAGCATCTGATTTAAGCTCTGTTTCCATCCATTCTTTTTCCGGGTTACTTTGTGCTGTAATTCCCCCTCCCACAAATAAATGAACGCTGTTTTGAAATAATTTTGCACAACGCAGATTCACAAAATACTGGATGGTGTTTTCAGTGCTTATTTTGCTGTATCCTGCATATAATTCACGTGGGAATTTTTCAAATTCATCAATCTTTTCTTTGCAGAAATCTTTAGGAATTCCACAAACAGCTGGTGTAGGATGCAATTCCATAATTATTTTATCCAGGTCTTCCGGGTTTATTCTAGCTTTGAAATCTGTACGGAGATGTTTGATATTCCCTGTGATATGATCATAAGTTTCCGAAATATCAATTACATTGGTATAATTACGTAAAATGTTCTCGATATAATTGGTAACGGGTTTTTGTTCCTCAATTTCTTTTTCTGACCATTCCTCATTGATGGGAAGAGTGGCAGCCAGACTCATGGTTTCAAATTCGTGAGTAAGGATATTGAATTTTCCTAATACCTCCGAAAACGCTCCGATCCAAGCCATTTCTCCTTTAATAAATAAATATCTGAATGCGTTCGGGTAAGCATTACAAAGATTTTTAAAGCTTTCTTTTACATCCAGATGCTCAAAATTACTGATGATCTTTCTTCTGGATAAAACAAGTTTAGGAAGATTATTTTCTTTGATGACTTCAATTACTTCTTTTAGCTTTTGAAGATATTCGTATTTAGATTCCGGGATGAAAGGATCAGCCTCTATAGGTAGGGATTGTTTATCTATACATGTTTTTTCAAGCTCTTCGGGATCTATACTGGTTACTCTTCCATTAAAGTGGACTTCTTCAATACCATTAAAGGAGGTGAAGCTAACGGAATATAGATCAGATTTTTCGTCCGTAGTATACAGACTTTCGTTAAAAGGGAATTTAAAAAATATCATGAAAATAAATTACTATTACTTAGTAATAATATTATTGGTCATCGTAGTATGATTGATTAGAGTGCCTTTTTCATCACGGATTTCAATTTCAGAAACATGCATTGTTCTTCCTTTTCTGATGAAACTTACGGTTCCGGTAACCATTCCGTCTTTTTTACTTCTCAGGTGATTGGAATTAATATTAGTTCCTACTGCATAATATTTATCACTGTCAATAAAGATGTTGGATAAGCATGAGCCTAGCGTTTCAGCAAGCACACAACTTGCCCCTCCATGTAAGATACCAAGAGGCTGATGAACTTTAGGCTGAACAGGCATTGTGGCTGAAAGAATTTCATTTTCAAGATCCAAATCTGTAAATTTAATTTCAATTGTCCGGGCTAAAGTTTCTTTTCCCCAGTTATTTAAAAAATCTAATATTTCTTCTTTTGTATTCCCTTTCATTATTTGTAGATATGAAGTTAAGTTTCCTAATTCTTAGTGTTCACTGTTGGTTCCCATAATATCTGGATTCCAGTTTTCAGGGACTTTAGGAGTAATTTCATTATTGGTGTAGTAATCACTGATTTCCTGCATGATTTCAGCGAAAGGAACAGATGCAATTCTCTCATAAGGAATCTGGTATCCCAGATACACTATTTTTTTCTTGAAATCTCCTGCCGCAAGAACGATGGGTACTTTTGCGGCCAATGCCATATGATAGAATCCTTTTCTCCACTTAGGAACCCAGCTTCTTGTACCTTCAGGTGTGATTACAAGGCTGAAGTCTTCTTTCTGGAACTGCTGGGCAACAAAATTAACAAGATCATTTTTCTGGCTTCTGTCTATCCCGATTCCTCCAAGGCCTTTTACAACTCCACCGTACCAGGCTTTGGTATGAGCATCTTTAATAATGATTTTCAAAGGTTTGTTCAGAGACCAATAGGCGAAATTTCCTAAAACATATTCCAGGTTATGGGTATGAGGTGCTACGACCAGAATACATCTGTCCAGATTGTTCACATCCCCTTGGAGAACAACCTTCCATCCCAATAATTTTAGCATTAATTTGCCGATCAGTTTTTTCATGTAAATGGGTTTAAAACAAAAAAGTATAACCAATGAGGTTATACTTTACAAATATATTGAAATATTGTCGCTCTTAAAACAAACCGCCGATTAAATCTACGATTTTTATTACTACTTGTAAAACTACTTGTACCATGGTTATGAATATTTAGATTGGTTTAGATTTTTATAGTTTAAATAACTATATCACAAATTTATAATAATAAAACTAAATATAAATATATTTTTAAATATTTTTAGAGAAGAAGAGTGTGAATTTCAAACACTTGCTTTCCATTCACACCTTCTTGCCACTCTCTGCAGTTAATTATTTAGTTTTTATGGAAATTTCTTTTTTTCCGTCCTTGATTTTAATATCAACATCTTTCATTTTTCCAATGTTGGTTTTCATAGAATCAATAATCTGATCAGCCTCTGCCTTAGGCACTTTATTTCCATTGATAATTACACTATCCTTATCATTAGAATTGTATTCGATAGTAGAGCCGTTTACGGAAATTTTGTTTTTCTCGATTTTAATGGTTCCGTTTTCATCTTTATCCTGATCATTATCATCAATTCCATCTCCGTTAAGATCTCCGTCAAAGTCAATTCTTCCTTGCTTTACCGGAATTACTACTGTTGTCTGAGGAATTACCAGTTCATAATTGACTCTGTAATCTCTGAATCTGTGTTCGTAAGGATATTTAATATAATTAGGAAGCAATATCTTGTTGTCAATAACTTCTACCGGAACAGTAACCTGTATTGGGAAATTATATCCGTTTCCTTCTTTTTTAATGATAAGATAAGGTGTTTTTACTTCTGGTTTTCTCGTAACATCTACAGAGATATAATCTTCTTCATATACAGTTTTCTTATCTGAATAAATATTATTGTCATAGGCAATAAAGTTTTGGGGAATATTAACTTGTTTTACATCTACATAAATACTGTCTGATTTTGTATTAATGGCGACATTTTCGGTATCTTCCTTACTGCCTTTATAGATAAGATCTTTTTTTGCCATGTTGATCCCAAAATATGTGGAGGCTCCGAGAAGGATGATAAATAAGGCACCTATAACATACCCTACATTTTTTAATTTTGTTTTTGGAGAAAATAATTTAATGCTTAACAAACTGAATATAATTGCAGGAATCAATGTACCAATAACCATCATACTAAGAAGTACTTTATCCATCCCATTGTCATCAAAGTAAAAATTCATTTCATTAATTCCAGGAAAATTATCTGAACCAGTCCCAAATATCCCAAAAATAAAGAATGTTCCTATAATACATCCTACCGCCATTAAGGCGAAGATTGCACCTAATACATATTTGATTAAATTCCAGATTCCACTCCCTGCATTATTGATATATGGTTTGTTTTCGTTGTATATTTCTCCGACCCTCTGTGTTGATTCATTGGCAAACTGTACCAGTTTGTTAGATTCATTTTTCAGATTATCGAAGTTCATGGGCTTTCCCTTCATTTTCAAAAAATCTGAAGCGGTTTCAGCCTTAGGCAATACGATCCAAAGAATAATATATAATAAGCCTACAAGAGTAGAAGAGATGGCAGCGGTAAAGATTCCCAGAATAAAAACTCCTAACCATATTGCTCTCATAGCAGTCATATCCATTCCGACATAATGAGCTAGTCCTGCACAAACTCCGGCGATCTTCTGTCTTTCCGGATCACGGAAAAGCTGTTTTTTGTCTGTAGTTGTGCTTCCCGTATTCTTTTTAGTTGTATTCTTTTCAGAGAAATAAGCTTCTTCCTGTTCTTCGATTTTTTCCGGAGTTCCGATCTGTGCAATGACTCTTTCTACATCACTGTCATTGATTACTTCACGTTTTCCCAAAGCATCTTTGAAGATCTCAACCATTCTTATTTCTATATCGTGCATTACCTCGTCCGCTTCTGAAGTATCTAAAGAATTTCTCAGGGCATTAAGATAATCACTAAGCTTTATATATGCGTGTTCTTCTATGGTAAAAGAAAAACCTGCGAGTCCTATTGAGAGTGTCTTGTTCATAGCTTTGTTTTTTTAATGTTTTTGGGTGATTTGGTTTACTGAGTCTGTTAAATCATTCCAGGTATTTTGAAGTTCATTTAAGAAAAGTTTACCTTTTTCTGTGATCTGGTAATACTTTCTTGGTGGCCCTCCTGTAGATTCTTCCCATCTGTAAGAAAGAAACTCACCATTTTTTAATCTCGTCAGGAGAGGGTAGAGTGTTCCTTCCACTACATCCAGTTTTCCTTTTTTCAGTTCATCGATTAAGTCGGAAACATACATTTCACGATGGTTGATGAGACTTAAAATACAGAATTCCAGAATTCCTTTTCGCATTTGCGCTTTGGTATTTTCAGTATTCATCTTTAATAAGTTTTTTA
This sequence comes from Chryseobacterium sp., assembly GCF_022712095.1. GTDB lineage: Bacteria > Bacteroidota > Bacteroidia > Flavobacteriales > Weeksellaceae > Chryseobacterium. The sequence continues at coordinate 30,275 of NZ_JALAHD010000223.1, forward strand.
ATTGATTATATATCAGAATAAGTTCCTAGCTAGATGAGCCTATTCTAAT
>NZ_JALAHD010000224.1 GCF_022712095.1 Chryseobacterium sp.
AATATTGAGATTTTTCAAAAACTTCTTCCACATCTTTTACCGCTTTTAAAATATCCAGTCCTTTTTCGGTATGTGTTTTCGTAATAGAATCTGTTCTTTCGAGATATTGATAATGAAAGTTTTGGGTTTGTGCAAGTACTTCACATTCCAATAAAAGCTGAGGGATAAGCTGTATATCTTCAAAATGCACTCCTTTTTTAAATTTTTTATGCTCAAACAGCTCTTTTTTGAATAATTTATTACACGCGAAATAGCTTAGATCAGAAAATATGGAAAAGTATTTTTCTAATTCTATTTTTTCCGGCATATTAGGGATCTGAGTAAGTTTTTGAGTCACATTTCCATGTTCATCCACTTTCTGGATATTACATATCACCATTTTAGCCTGATGTTTTTCTGCCAATGATAACATTTCCTCAAACATTGTTTCTGTAACATAATCGTCACTATCTACAAATCCCAGATAATCTCCTTTTGATTTTTCTATTCCAAAATTTCTGGCATCACTCAATCCTCCATTGGACTTTGTAAATGCTTTTATCTTTTCTGGATATTGTTCTGCATATCTCTGAATAATTATTTCAGAATTATCTTTACTCCCATCATTTACCACTACAATTTCAATATTCTGAAGCGTCTGCTTAACCAACGAATCAAGACATTTTTCTAAATAATTTTCAACATTGTAAACAGGAACAATAACAGAAACTTTTATGGGAACAGTTTTCATCATATTTTATATTTTCATCAGTCGTGGATTCAGCCATCCTTTTTTTGCTTCGTCGAAATCTTTCCGTGAACATGGAATACAATTATCTATACTCTCATCATCTCCGAAAAACCATAAATTACTGAAGACATCGCGCTTAAATGCATATTGCTTATCATCAATCAATACATAAAATATTTCATAATGCTTTTCTTTAGGATGTGAACGCTGAATATTGATTCCCTCCATCAAATACCACAGCATTTGAGCTAATAGCTGATGGTTCAATTGATTATCTGAATAAATGTTATAATTAAAAATACCTACAGATTTCAGATTGTCACTCAAACCTATTTCTTTCATATAAGCACAGATTTCTCTTTTATTCAATCCATTAACCTGTGGATTCATTGAAAATGGTTCATTGAAACTTTCAACTGCATCACAGTTCACTGTAACCAGATCTGCTTTTCTAAAAAAAGGCTCTGTTTTCTCAGTAGAATTCATCATTTCTGCCAATCGTATAATATCAAACTGTACTTCTTTAATCAACCTTACAGAATCAGCCTCATTAAGATGTTTCTGATATCCTAAATGATGATAGTTTTTAATGGACAGGTTTTTAGACCCTAAAATTTTACTTAAAAAAGTCTGTTCATTTATTAACTCTCCTTGTTTTAAGGAAATGACGTTGCTGATTTGAGTATAATTAATATTCTTCTGATGAAAATTAAGGGCCGAAAATAATGAGAATGCAAAATCATTAGAACCTCCGACAATTACCGGAATTGCATTTTTATAATGGCATGCAGATAAAATTTCCTGCAAAATGTAATGAGAGTCTTCCACAGATTTTCCGGAGACCAAATCTCCCAAATCTATTACAGGGATTTCGAAGTCTAACTGGGAAAGTTTATAGAATTCCTTCCTTACCCCAGTAAAATCCTGTACTTTCGCATCACCACCTGCACCTCTGTAATCAGAAACAAAAAGAAGCACAATACCATCCTCCTTTATATCCTTAGAAATTTCATTCCCTATCTGCCAGCTTTCCGTTTTAAAACTTCTCGGTGAAATGATAAAATCTTCAAAATTCATATTTAAATTCAATATAAACCCAAAAATATTAAAATAAAATTACTTAATAACTACCCAAAACTGAGAAACAAATTAATATTAACACTCATTATACCTCGCCTTATTTCAAGTCCGCGTATTAAACTATACTTCAACGACTTACAAAAGCATCAAATTGGTCTATTTTTTGCGTAATACAAATCCCAACTTAAACAAAATAAAAAACACAAACAAAATGAAACACCTCTCATTTATCTTTTTCCTATTTTTCAGTCTTTATTGGGGACAAAACACAAAGAGCCAAAACAGTTCTAGCAAAAGTACTACTATACCTTTTGTTATCAGTGACGGGGTTATTTTTCTGAAAGGAGAAATCAACGGTATCGGAGCCAATATAGTTTGGGATAATGGGTTTTCATACTGCGGAATAGATAAAAGCTTTTCCAAAAAACTCGGTTTAGAACCAAATAAAGTAAAAAAAGCAATGGATGGCACCGGCGAAATAATAGGTATAGGTTTTACTACAATACCTTCATTTAAATTCGGCACTATAGAAAAATCAAAAGTTAAAGGAATTATTTTTGATTCATCTGTCATTCCTACTGATTCAAAAATTGATGCTATAATCGGAGCTGAACTTATCAATCAATATATCTGGGATTTTAATTTTGACAATAATCTATTGACTGTTTCAAAAAAACCATCCCAAAAAGAATTCGTTCAGGAGTTCCCCTTTGTGATAGGCAAAGACCATATTCATTTTATACCTATTGAACTTGGAAATAAAAAAGTATATATCCATTCAGATTTCGGTTCAAATTCTCAATTCTTAGAAGTAAGTCCCCACTTTGCCCAACTTATATTTGACAAAAATATACCCAAGCTAACACTTGAAGGTGGAATTTATATAAGTGTATCAGGAAAAAATAATAACAATGATGTTTCTTATTTGCTCAAAAACAGCTATGGCTTTGCTACCCCTACAGCAGAACTTTCACCTGATTTTACTCCTTTTGTGCACATAACAGACCATATAAATGAGGATGCCGTATTAGGAAACAATTTTTTCATAAATTTAGGAAATCTTGTTATAGATC
>NZ_JALAHD010000225.1 GCF_022712095.1 Chryseobacterium sp.
ATCTTCAAGATCTCCAGGGATAGATCTATTTGGATCTTCTGAAATGATAAGAGCTTTACCACCATTTTTCCTGATCCCAACTTGGATAATATTATCAGCAGTATCAACTAATAGAATAAAATTAGTATTTCCACAGTCATGAACTTTACATCCTGTAGCTTCTACTGTGTTACCTACAACAGTAATAGGTGTTTCTACATTCCAGTTTTTCTTCAGGAATGCATAATCATCATTACCTAATAATTTAATAAGTCTAGATTTTAAAACTGGATTATCAAGCAGCTTGGAAGTTTTAACCATTTTTCCTTTGTAGTTCTTCAGGAAGTCTAATGGACCTGGCTTGCTATTGACAATTTCAGTTAATTCTCCTCCTTTTGATACAGTATTCTGATTAGCTAAAGCGAAATTAGCGCTAAAAGCAAGTGCTAACGCACTAAAAAATAATTTTTTCATAATTTTTAATTCATCTTTGACATACTATCCAAATCGTATGCCAAAGAAAATTATCAATTATAAAGAAATAAAAACTAAAAAGAATAGTTAGGAGCTTCCTGTGTAATGATTACGTCATGCGGATGGGATTCTTTCAATCCGCTTCCTGTAATCATAACCATTTTAGTATCTTTTTGCAGAGCTTCTATATCTTTAGAGCCACAATATCCCATTCCCGCTCTCAGACCTCCTGTTAATTGAAAGATAACATCTTCCAGTTTTCCTTTATGAGGAACTCTGCCTTCAATTCCTTCGGGAACGAATTTTTTAGCTTCACTTTGAAAATATCTTTCTTTCCCTCCACGTTTCATAGCGGAAAGACTTCCCATTCCCTGATAAGATTTGAATTTTCTGCCCTGGAATATAATCTCTTCACCCGGTGCTTCGTCTGTTCCTGCCAAAAGTGAACCAAGCATTACTGCTCCTGCTCCACTTGCAATTGCTTTAACAATATCTCCGGATAATTTAATTCCTCCGTCTGCAATTACGGTAACATTTTTTGATTTAGCATACTCATATACATTATAAATAGCTGACAACTGAGGAACTCCTACTCCTGCTACCACTCTTGTAGTACAGATTGAGCCCGGGCCCACTCCAACTTTAAGTACATTAGCTCCTGCTTTTATCAAATCTTTCGCTGCATCAGCTGTTACAATATTTCCTCCTACAAGATCCAAATCAGGATAAGCTTTTCTAATCTCAGCAATTTTTTCCAACACGCCTTTTGAGTGGCCATGTGCAGAATCTATAGCGACAATATCAACACCAGCTTTCACCAATGCCTCAATTCTGTCCATTGTATCTTCTCCTACTCCTACTCCGGCACCTACAATAAGACGTCCGTTTTGATCTTTGTTTGCATTAGGATATTCCAGTTGATTATCAATATCCTTAATGGTAATTAATCCCACCAGTTTATTTTCCTTATCTACAATAGGAAGTTTTTCAACACGGTTTTTAAGAAGAATTTCTTTTGCTTTTTCGAGATTAGTATCTTTATCAGATGTTATAAGATCATCTTTTGTCATGATTTCTTCCACCTTCATAGCAAGATTTTCCTGATACTTTACATCTCTGTTTGTAATGATTCCAATAAGCACATTATCGGCATCCACTACAGGAAGTCCGGAAATCTTATACTTACTCATCATATCTTTAGCCTGTCCTAAAGTATGATCCTTGGAAAGGGTTACAGGATCAGAAATCATTCCGTTTTCAGAACGTTTTACACGGTTAACCTGAGCAGCCTGTTCTGCAATCGGCATATTCTTGTGAATAAATCCTAAACCACCAACACGAGCTAAAGCAATAGCAAGATCTGCTTCTGTAACAGTATCCATAGCCGCTGAAACTATCGGAACATTAAGCGTGATTTTATCGGTAAGTCTTGATTTTAATGAAACCTGGTTAGGTAATACTTCTGAATAAGAAGGGACTAGAAGAACGTCATCAAAAGTGATGGCTGTCTCGACAATTTTGTTATGAATAGACATCTTTACTTTCTGTGCAAAATTAGGTTATTTTAGTGAGATGTGAAAATTCTTTTTGATAGTTTAAATAAAATTTAATAATCAATGATGTAAATCAAAAAAAAACGTTCCTACTAGAACGGCAATTATTAAAATTTGATTAATATCAAACAACTACTTATCAGAAGCTGAATTGATCATTTCTGAAATATCATTTGCTGTAAAATTTCCTTTTACATCTACAAAAACAAGATCTTTATCTGAATTGACGGTAATCAGCATATTCTTAATAACTTCTCCTTTTTGTTTAACACGGACATTCACATTATCACCGTCATGTTTAATAGTCGCCCAATCTTCATATTGATTATCATTTAAATATTTGGCATAATCTTTAAGCATGGCTTTATCTCCGTTTTCCACCGTCAATACTCTAATTTTAGAAACTTTTTTTACCATTGCCAGTATAGCCTCATCTTCCCCACTTTCTTTTAAAGCTTTTTTAATATAGGGCTTTGCCAGCAGCACAGGAACATTGACACTCATAAACTTTGCTCCTTCATAATCATGTTGCGCATCTGCAAAAAAATCAATATTCGGTTTTTCAGAAACAATACAGGATTGAAGTAGAAATAAAGCGCACATTATGAAAAGTATTTTCTGTAGGGTTTTCATGGTAAATGATTTAGTTAATTTGTTTTAAACTTCCTCCTGAAGTCTTACTGATACGAGACTCAACCTGTGGATTACCTTTATATTTAACCGATCCTCCTGATGATGCTTTTACACTCAGCCGGCTTTTCACATTAAGAGTAAGGTTAGATCCTGATGAAGTTTCCGCCTGTGCGTTATTCACAATCAAGTCTTCGGCTTTACATAATGCTCCACTACTAATATCAAAAGTCGCATTATCTACCTGTCCAACTAACTTTGTATTAGAGCCGCTCGATCCCTTTAAAGTCATATTGGCTGAATTGATGGTTGCATTCATATTAGCTCCAGAGCTCACAGCGACATTAGTAGCATTGGAAACATTAAACTTTCCTGTCAGATTGGAACCTGAAGAAGCCTCAAGCTCCAGACTATTTTCTTTAACAAGATCTACCGCCGTAAAGTTGGCGCCCGATGATGTTTTAATACTATTCATTCTGGGAGAAGATACGTTAACACTTAAATTATTAAATTTCAAATTCTTAACCCCTTTATTATCTATATAGACTTTAAGGATTCCATTCTCCACTTTAGTAATTACATATTGTAGTTTATCTGCATCAGCCAATACTTTTACACTAGTGGAGTTTTCCTGTTTATAAACCAGATTTACGCCTGTACTTACCTGTACTCCTGTAAATTGTCCCACATTTCTGCTTTCTCCATTAAGATAAGAAACTGTATTTTCTGAAGTCAGGTTATTTTTCGTAGTATTAATTGTATTGCCTTTTATTTTGGCTTCACTGGAACTGATAATTTTATTGACATCATCCATAGATAGTTTCCCGTCCAGCATAACAAGAACATTTTCTCCACTTTCACTGTTTATACTTAATAAAAGGTCATCCAGCATTCCTTCTTTAGCATCTGCAGAGAGAAATTTAATTTTATTTCCACTGTTATTAACAGTCATCACCTCATTATAATTCAGATTCTTCAGATAAGAAGAAATATCTTTCTTAATTTTATCCAGATCGGATTTCACCTTCATTCCTTCAGAGCTATCGGCTGTTTCCGGATTTTCGGTGATAAGGATCTTTAATCCGTTAATTTTGGATAAAAGCGGTTTAATCTGATCGAGCTGTGAATCTTTAATATTAAGACTGCTCAGCATCCCAAACATAGGTTTGGCAATTTTGATGGAGGTCACCCCTTCCACTTCCTGATACTTGTCAAAAAGCTGATCCAATTTCTCTTTTTGCCCATATACATTAAAAAAATGGGAAAAAGCCAGTGCGAATATGATGAATATTTTTTTCATGAGTTAATTTATTTTAATCTTATTTCAAGACCTGATCAGGTTCTTTATTTTGTTAGTCTACATTATCCATTACCTGAGTGGAAGTCATCCTCTCGCTGGCATTTGCAAATACCTGGAATGAATATTTAGTCACGTTAATAGCTTCTTCTACATTATCAATCCTTTTACCGTTAACAATTACATAATTGTCTTTATAACCCGTAGAGTCTTTCTTTACAGAGGTATATTTTGGAGATGACTTATATGTTGAATTATCTACAAATCTTGGTTTCGTTTCTTTTTTAAGCCGGCTTCTTTTAGATAATATTTCATCAAGAACATCTTTTTCTGCTATAGAATTATCCTGAAAAACAGAATCTTTTTTAGCACCGGAAATAGAATCATTGTTATGAAGTGCTATCTGCTCCTGATGTTCATTGTTTTCTTCTATAAATTTTGATTTCTGTTTCTGAATTTCATTTTCCACCAAAGTATCTTTCTCATCGATTACACTGTGGTTGATATAATTAAAAATAAAACCAATACTTAAAAGAATTAATAATCCGGCAGCCATCCAGAACCATTTCGGAATCTTCGGCTTAGTTTTTCCCAATGGAATAATAGGTGTATCTTCTTCTTTGGATTCTGCTTTTTGAAGCAGATCTTCAAAGCTCCAATCCATCTTCTCTTCCTTTATTTCCCGGAAGATTTCGTCATATTTATTTTGAAATTGATCTTTGCTCATAACTCATCAATTGTGAGATTTGTTCTTTTACTTTTTGTCTGGCACGCATAAGATTCACTCTTACAGCATTCTCTTCTATCTCCAGTATTTCAGAAATTTCTGATACTTCATACTCTTCTACATCTTTCAGGTGAATTACCATTTTCTGCTTTTCCGGAAGCTGGTTAATAAACCGTATGATATGTTCTTTCAGATTATTAATCTCAATACTGTACAACTCAGACTGATGAAGCTGAAGGTCTGCAAAACCACGTTTTACTTCATGGTGTTTAAGTCTGTTAAGGCATTCATTCCTGACTGATTTCAAAGCATAGGACTTCAAATTTCCAAATTGTCCCAACTCTTCCCTCTTCTGCCAAAACTTAACCATCAGATCCTGCACTACATCTTCTGCTTCATCACTGCTCATGACAAATCTTCTCGCAAAACGATACATCTCATCTCTGAGAATAAACACCGTATCCTTGAAAATTTCTTGGGTCATAAGTTTTCTTTCTATAGGTAAGACAATCAATAATTGAATTGTATTACATCCAAAAATAAAAAACTTCAAATTATTTGAAGTTTTTTATTTTAGAATATTTAGTAGGTATCAAAAATATATTTAAAAATACCTTTATCTTCATCTGTCAAAGCAATCTTACGCCTTGCCATCACTCTTTCAGCGACTTCATAAGCCTTATCCAATTTAAACCTTTCATCACCTTTAAATCCGCCCCATGAAAAATTCTCAATTAAATTAGGAGGAAAACCTTCTTTAAAAATATTGGAAGCAACTCCGATTACAGTTCCTGTATTCAATTGAGTATTAATCGCGGTCTTGGAATGATCTCCCATGATCAGACCGGCAAACTGAAGTCCCGTATCTTCAAAAGCTTTTGTCCTGTAATTCCACAGCTTTACATGGCCATAATTATTTTTAAGATTGGAAGAATTGGTATCCGCTCCTAAGTTGCACCACTCTCCAATGACTGAGTTTCCAACAAATCCATCATGCCCTTTATTAGAATAACCAAACATGATAATATTGCTTACTTCACCTCCTACTTTAGAATGGGGGCCTACAGTAGTAGCTCCATAAATCTTAGCTCCTAAATTAAATTTAGAATCATCACAAAGAGCAATCGGTCCACGAAGGTTACAACCTTCCATTACCTCAGCATTTTTCCCTATATAGATTTTACCTGTTTTTGTATTTAAAGTTGAGAATTCCACCTGCGCCCCTTCTTCTATAAATACATCTTTCCTATCCCCCAGTAAGCCATTCGTAGAAGACAATTCCTGAGAAACTTTATCTTTAGTCATCAAACCAAAATCAAAATCAATGGCATGATGATTATAGGTAAATAAATCTGTTGGTTTCTTAAAGAAAATAAGTTCTTCTTTAATATCAGTCATTTTTTCAATCTGATTCAGGGAAAAATCTTTCATATTGATTTTAGCAGCGACCAGTTCATCTTCATATACCAAAGCTTCTCCCTGTTGTAAATCTTTAATTTGCTGCAGAACACTTTCAGTTGGAAGAAAATTAGCCACTAAAAAAAGACTTTCTTTTTCTCCCGGCTTTTTAAATTTATCCTGTAAATAGTTTTCCGTAATATAGGAAACCTCTTTGATTTTCAACAGCTTTTGCCATCTTTCGGAAAAAGTAAGAATTCCACATCGCATTTCTGCTACCGGACGAGTGAAAGTAAGCGGAAGAAAGTCTTCCCAGTATTGCGCATCAGAAAATACAAGCTGCATGATAATTCAATATTTTAAAGTTTAATGTTCTAACAAAAATACAAATAAAAAAAGTCTTCCAAGAGTTTTGGAAGACTTCAATATCTTTTAATTTCAAAAAATTACTTAGCGAATTTTTTGTATTTGTTCATGAATTTGTCTACTCTACCTGCAGTATCTACTAATTTCACTTTACCAGTGTAGAAAGGGTGCGAAGTAGAAGAAATTTCCATTTTGATTAATGGATATTCCTGACCTTCATATTCAATAGTATCTTTTGTTTCTGCAGTAGATTTGCAAAGAAACACCTCGTCGTTACTCATATCTTTGAAAACAACAAGTCTATAATTTTCTGGGTGGATTCCGTTTTTC
>NZ_JALAHD010000226.1 GCF_022712095.1 Chryseobacterium sp.
CTGCTTAAGAGAATCTCTTTTTAAATTAGATAGGGGTAGAATATTCTTACCCCTATCTAATTTTATAATAATATTTTACACTACTTAGAGGAAATATATTTAATAGCCTCTTCCATCACTCTATCTATAAATGTTTTCGGGCTGTTTACCATCTGCTTTTCTTCTTCATCTGAAGGAGGGGTCACATAAATATCTGGTTTCAGACCAATCCCTTCGACTACCTGACCATTAAGATCTTTAGTGGCCATTAACGGCATATAGAACTCTAAAATCCCACCAGCCACAATATCGCGGGTACCTCCATTAAAGTCATCCGAAGACCCTAAACCGGCAGTAGCCCCGGCACTATAATTTCCTATTGTAACTACATTTGCCCCCTGGCTTTTTAGCATTAATGTAGACATTTCGGACATACTTGCACTTCCACCATCTGTTAAGACAGCAATTGGAATATTATTAGGGATTCTGAATGCATGAGGAATAGCATGCACAGGCACCCAAGGAGTATAGCTAAATCGTCCGCTTCCTTCTTTTGTTCTCTGATAAAATGAAACTGCATTTTGAGTAATAAAACGATCGGTAAAAAAACGGGCATCAACTACTGCTCCTCCTCCATTGCTTCTTAAATCAATAATGATTTTTTTAATATCTCCGTTATGTAAGGGGTTCAGAAATTTTTTATAAAAAGGAGCATTAGATAATATTTTACCGGCTGCTGCTTGAAACTGTGCTAAGTTATATCCGTATTGTACGTGATTACCCATTTGTCCAATAAACCATTGAAGGTAAGGAATAGTTTCAGGACTCAAAACCGGAAAATAAGTAACAGCGTTATCATATTTTACAAGATTATTAGACTGAGTCAGCAATTGCTGGGTCAAAGCCAGAAAAGAATCGGATAAAACCTCTGTGCTTTTAAATGTACTAATCTGGTTATTAAAAGATTTCATTTCTGCTGAATTCGGAAATGAATTCCATTGATTCAATATACCAATAGTGAAATTTTTCACCTGTTCTCTCTTATTGACATCACTAATTGCATTTAACTCTGAACTATTTTCAATATCAGCCTGGGTAAGCAATAATTCATTACCTGGATCCGGGCTTAGATATTTATTTTCAAGGTTAATCTTAAATTTTGAAGACAATGAAAAACCTTCAAAAGTAATATAATAGATACTGGGGTTAGATTTTAAATATCCTGCAAGTAAAAATTTATCTGAAGATACATATCCGTCTTGAAGCTTATCCTTCATATATTCATATTTTGCATCAAAAGGGTAGGTATTCGATTTTTTTTGCGACATCCCACCGGAAAATACAAAGCTATTTATAATTCCATTATTTGAATAGGGCACTCGTATTCTGACATAGAAGTGCCTGTCAATAATAGGATCTATTATACGGGTAAAATAATCTCTTGCTTTTTGGGCATCTGCCTGAATTTCTGCATCACTTACTCCCACAGCATTATAAGATTTCAAAGCAGCAAACTTTGGATAATACTCCTTATATATGGCCCCCCAATCCATTCCGTCTCTTCTCTTCTGTTCGTAAAAATAATTATATTGCTGATCCATTACCGTCCAGAATACTTTAAAAAGATCGGCGTAGGATTTTATGTCCTGACTTGTATATCGTGTTGGTTCGACTAGAGAGGTATCACTATCATCTATACAAGAATTAAACGTTTCTGATACTAAAAACAGTACCAAAAATAAACAAATTAAATTTTTTTTCATATTGTATTATTTTTTATAATTGAATTCTTTTACTTGAATTTATAAGAAACCCCCAGAGAAATCATATAAGACTGAAGAGTGGATTTATGATTCTTGGCATTTTCTTTATTTATATCGGAAAGTCCATATTGATAATTATAAGAGCCGTATATATCAAAATTCTTTAGTGAATATCCCAATTGGGCCTGGCCAGTTAGTCCATATCCAAGCCTGTTAATTTGATTTTCATTTTCTTTAAAATCATACGTATCTGATACTTCAGTATAATTGAAAGTACCATCCTCCTGCAGTTCATTAAATACAGGATATCTACCCTCTCTTTTCATACTTAGCCAGTAATCGGTGTACATTCCACCTGCTACTTTAATCCATACACCTTCACTTTCATGTGGGTTATTAAGGATATATCCCCCAATTAATAAAGGAAAGCTTAGAAAGTCATTATGATAATTGGTATACCATCCGTCTCTGTTCCCTGTCCTTTCAAACTTATAATTCTTTTGCTGAAAAGAGATGCCTGTGGAAACAAAAAGTGATTTCCAAATCATATATTCCCCGGATAAGTTTACCCCGAAACCATACCTTCCTCTATATCTCGAATCAATAAGGTTTGAAAGATCCGATTTTAAAATACTGTAAGTGTATCCTGCATCCAGGCTTACTTTTAATTTATTTTGCCCCATTACTCCCGAGCCTATAGAAAAAAGGGAAATGCATAAAATTTTAGATAATTTTTCTTTCATAGATATGTTTTTGAAATAATTTTTCAACAAATATATAATTTTCAATAAAAAAACAACATTATTCACTTTGATCAGGTAGATCATAGTAATTTATATGAGTATATTTAAGATATATATAAGATATTATAACTTAAATACAATAAATAAAAAG